>MEXR01000001.1 GCA_001773775.1 Candidatus Amesbacteria bacterium RIFOXYB1_FULL_44_23
TAATGTAAAATCAACCAGCGTGGGGTCGTAGCTCAGTCTGGTTAGAGCGCCACTCTGTCACAGTGGAGGTCGCGAGTTCGAGCCTCGTCGGCCCCGCATCGAAGCTAAAAACAAACACAGATCTGCCAGTAATTTGGAATTTTGAGGCTGAAAGAGTTCAAATATCATCCGATGAAGTGAGCTAATCTTTAACTTGAAGAAGAATTAAGTGCCCCGCTCTATCTCCTGCTTCAATTACCACTTCTTTGTCAGAAGCATTAAAGACTTCAAAGGTTATATTCCCTTTTGTGCCAGGGTCAACAAACATACTTCCCAAGTGAGTAATGATTCCTCTCCTGGCTAAATGAGTATAACCATCATATAGACCGGCAATATTGGCTGGGATTTCAAATGTTTCTTTTGAAGTGGCAATTACAAATTCTTTCGGTTTTACAGTCAGACTTTCGGCAAAATGAATTTTTATTGAGGCCTCTTTCACTTCAGGTTCAGGTTCCAGCTTTAATTTTCCATCTGATATTAGCTTCTTAATGGCATTTCCGGTCAAAACCATGGATTTATTATATACCGGAAGCAAGCTCAATTTACTTAATGTGTGATAAATTTCGACAATCTACTCACCGGGGGTTTCCATTTTTGCCATTATAAATCCGCAGGAAACTAATTGGTGGTTGTATGACTTATGGGTCATAAAAATTTGACGCACTTAAGGTCGGGCTTTGACTATTTACGGCTAACACTCCGGCTAAAATAAGATGACGGTGTTTAATCAATTTGAACGTGCACCGGATCAGATTTGCCGAGCTTCTTTGCATTTTCCGCTGCCACATGTGCAGCGTAAGCTAATACGTTTAACTGTGATATTGGTATGTTTTTCACACCTCCCGGAGCCAAAATTGTTAATGTTTCCTTCTTTGCGTCAATATCAATCGTTATACCCCATTTTTCACAATTAATAACTAACTCGGTATAGCTATGGTCAGTGACCAGAAACTTGTGAAAATCTATGTGTCCGTGACTTAGCTCACGAGAGTCATAGCCAGTCACTCTACCTGACCCTTTCGAAATTTCACCTGGAATAGTCAATCCCTTCATGTTAGAAAACGCTCCCGCTATTTGAGAATATAAAGTATTCTGAAGTATGTCTTTGGGAACATTCACAAATGGATTGTCCTCTGATCCAGGCAAGTTTATTAGTCTGTCCAAGTCCTCGGTCTTTGGATTGAATGGCCAAGATGCATATACGTCCGCAAGATTAGCTGTCAATCTCAGCGAATCAGCTATCGGCAAGCCCATTGTTTCTAGATGTATGTCAAAACACAACCGTTTTTCATCTGGGCTGAACACCCTGCAGGTTTCATGTAAATGATTACCATTTTCTACAGGATTGTCGATAAAATGTGTAGTAAGTATTCCCAGCATTTCCTCTAGTGTAAAAGATCGATCCGGCTCGCTTTTCAATATCTTCTCAATCTCACTGCCGAGAACTCGTCGGGCAATCAACCTGCCGGCCGCTCTTGATCCGACTATTCCAGCCATCGCGTATCGAACATAGGCCTTATCGTCTCCTCTTGCCATTTTTTCTTTCAGTGGATCGACTAATTCACTGCGATAATAAGTTTCGCTGATGCATTCATCGACGATTTTTCGGATAGAATCCAGTGCTGTTGGATATTTTTCATCTCCGATAGGCTGAAAATTATACATTCTCAAAAATCCAGGATAATTTTTTCGGAGTTCTTCCAAATACCAGGTATCCCCAAAATCAATCATAAAAGAGTCGTAGCTTATTGATACAGGTTTCATCATTTCATAATCTGTAAATATAACTTTTCCGTCTTTTATAAATGCATTATGGCCATCTGGCTCAAATGAAGCTTCAGGGCAATCGAAAAAGTCCGTCATCGTTGGTAAAACTTCCCAAATACCCCTACACAGTTGTTTCCTTGGTAATCCACGTTTACCATCTTCCCGAACCACGACCGAGGACAATGTCATCTTATTATTCCAATCCTGATAAGTCATCCAATCTTGATAGGGAAAAGTTCTATATATTCTTGCAAATCTAGCTTGACCCATATCCAGCAATGTAAGCGTTATTGCTCGACTTGCATAATACTCGGCCATTTCTGTCGATAAATAGTCGCAACCTCCTCCAATATCCTCATCTCCGCTGTTTCGTTTATATGGAACATCCAGACCGAAACCGTTTTGTTGATGCTGCTCATAAGCTACCAACCCCATACCCTGGACACCCAACCCTTCCTCGACTAAATATGACCTTGATGTTTCGGGTAACAAGTACGAAGTGTTGTAAGTCCATTTAAGAAATCCACCCATTTGAGTCGTCCATCCCCCAACACTCAAATGTGGAACTCCTGCAGTTTCTCCTATTAATTCCAGATCATTCATGATCTCAATTAATGGCTTTTTATCACCTTCCACTGTAATACTGATATTTTGCAGTTGTTCTCTTTGAAAGGGGATTCCTACTATTCTGGAAAATTGATGTGGAAAGTCTTTAGGTAAAATCAGCCTGGCAATTTCGAGTTTTCTTGGAGGGGTTTCTATCTCAACCCTCGTCGGATTGTTTGAGATTTCAGACATTATTATAAAAATGAAATATCTGGTCTGATTATATAGCTTATTTCTTTAATAAAGCCCTTCGATGTTAAAAAATGTTCAATACAAAAGTAGTCAATCCCGCTAGCCGGCCTGACCCCCGTAATTGAGTTTCGGTCGGTTGTGAGTAATAAAACTGAAGCTGATCTATAACTAGATCAGTCAACTAGACTAATTCCAGAACACTTTATAAACTCTGTTGTAACAAACTCGTAACCACCAACCGCTTCGAATCCATAAATCCGGCACATGTATACAGAGTTATTGTAGCCTCAGTAGAACTTTCCAAAATGGAGACATCACTGGGATCGACTGTGGATATTTCGGTTACTCGATAACTTAAGCTTCTTCCTGAAGCATCAAAGATGACTATTTCATCGTCGAGCTTAATCTTTCTCAGGTTTCCCAACAGTCTGGGCCAGTTATGGCCGTAAAAAATGCTGTTTCCTGGTAAACCCGGAGATACTGACTGAGCCAGATGAGACACTCCAGACGAACTTACGCTCCAAACGTCGTCAACAATTTCAGATTCTATTACCGGAAGGTCAATTGAAAGCGAAGCTATATGCAAACGGGTGGGCGCAATACCGGTCAGGATTTTGGTTTCGACCGCCGGAGTCGGGGGCGGAGCCGAAAAGCTGAGCCTGGAAGGATTGTAGTATCTCGCCCACAGAAACCATGAACCCATTGCGAAGCTGGTTACTGATATGGCGAGTAGCAATACGCGTAAACTTTTGAGTAGCTTTAATGATGATTTGGATATTTTCACTGTTTTCACAGAGGCTAATTAATTTGCTTACTCCAGTAAAGAGTATAAGCGATATCAAGCCGACTGCAAAGAGTGTCACAATCTGGGAGATGCTGCCGGTTGTCGCCAGGCCTTTAACGGTAGACGCTCCCAAGACTTCTCCGCCGGTAGTCAGATCAGAGGGCATACAGTTATTAACACTTCTGATGGCAAAGTAGTATTGCTTACCCGGATCAAGGCTGCCCACGGTAAAGGTGTTGGTTTTACCGGTATTTACAACTCCATACTCATACTCACCCGGTTTTGTTCCGTAAACTATCGAGTAATGGGTAGTGTCGGCACTTTCAGTCCAGGACAGTTTGGCGGTCACTCCAGTGCGAACTACTGAAAAATTGGTTGGTGGTAACGGTTTTTTTGAATCGCAAATTGGAATTGGGGCACCTCCGCATCCGTTGCACGGCTGTGGGGCTCCGGGTCCAGGAGTAGGGGTCACTACGGAAGTAGGCGACGGCCGGCAGTTAAAATTAACGTTTTGAGCGGCATATTTATAATTATCCAGGTTCCATTGCGCTCCGTCTTCAAAAAACCATCCGGAAATAGGTTCACTAGACCTTAACCAGTTAGTCTGAATCCCCTGATTACCCTCGGGAGGGCAAAAACATTGTAGAAAATTGTGATCAGCCAGGCTGTAAACATCATCGCTTCCTTGTAACAGTGGTCCGCCCACGATTTGATGAGTACCGGAAGTAAAGTGGGCTCGGTCTCCAGGCTGCGACAAGAACGACTCACAAGACGGAAAGGAAAAATTATTTTCGGAAGGATTATTCGCTAGTGCGTGGCCGGAGGAAAAGAGAGCTGATGCGAAAAGAACTAATAGTGTTAAAAACCTTTTGACCATGTCTGTCTGTTTTTGTTACAGCGATAATACTACAAGTCTGCAAGCTTTCAAGGGGAAGTCAACTATTTCAACCTGTCAGAAATAAAAACAACCCACCGTTAAACAAGTCGATGGGTTGTTTTGAATCAGATTTAAAGAGTGTCGTGTGGGTCAACTAAGGTTCCGTCTCCCCACTCCAGCACTGCTGAGTTTTCATCGGCATGAGCACCGCCAACGCCCGGGACTGCAAATCTATGGTTGGTCCAATCCTTTCTGTTGTCAGGATTGTTGGCGTTAACGTAATGACCCTCATAATCGTTGACCCATGCACTTCCGCTTCCACCGAAATTTTCTGGCATTCTCACTCACCCCCTTTCTGTAATTGACATCTAAACACCACTCAATAATATCTACGACTTTTGACAAATGATGTTAGATTTCTTACTGAATTGCATTAAGCTCAAATCAAGGCTCAAAATAACCTATAGTTTGACAAGGATGGAATGTGTGCTATACTAACAAAGCAGATTTGAACTAACAAATCTGTTTAAATTTGATTTGTATCAAGACGTAAGATAAAGGTACCCCGAAAATCCTTCGCATTTTGTATCTTTCTTCACTTTTTTCAAAACACTCATTTAGACAGGTTTGTTGGTTTAAGCCCTGAACTTATATGAAATATTTTAACCGTCAACCAAATCGCTCATCCCAGCATCGGGTCAGAACTTTTGATCCGACTGTTTTGGTGAAAAACCAGCCTCAAACACCTCCCGCCGCACCTGTGGCGTATGTTCCTAAAAACTCATTTTCTGATTTTAACTTTCATCCAACTTTACAAAACAACATTAAAGCCCGCAATTTTACAACTCTTACCCCGATTCAAGATCAAACCATACCTTTGCTTCTAGCCGGAAAAGATGTAGTGGGTATAGCCAGCACTGGTACTGGAAAAACTGCCGCTTTTCTCACCCCCCTGATTCAAAAAGCGATTATCGATCGCACCCAAAAGGTCTTAATTCTGGCCCCTACCCGGGAATTGGCGGTTCAAATTGAGCAGGAGTTTAAAAGCTTTGCTAAAAACAGCGGTTTGTTCTCAGCTTTATGCATAGGCGGGGTAAACATTAGGGGACAAATCTATAACCTGCGCTATCAGCCTGGTTTTGTGATTGGCACCCCTGGACGCATTAGAGACTTGGCTAACCAGGGAGTGATTAATTTCTCCGTGTTTAACAACGTTGTCTTAGACGAGGTGGATCGGATTTTGGATATGGGGTTTGTCCGTGAAATCACGCAGATTTTGACTGCTCTTCCTAAAAATCGCCAATCTGCTTTCTTTTCGGCTACGGTCACTCCTGAAGTTACCCGGGTTATGAATGGATTTTTGATCTCGCCGGTTACCATCTCAGTCAGAGCGAATTCGACTCTTCCCAATATCTCCCAGGAGATAGTCAAAGCCAATGGCAAGCCCAAAACAGACGTTTTACATGACTTATTGAGAAGGCCGGGGTTTGATAAGGTATTGGTCTTTGGCCGGACCAAACATGGACTGGAAAAATTAGCTAGTGATCTGGGAAAACGGGGCTTTCCGGTAGTCGCCATTCATGGCAACAAAAGCCAGTCTCAGCGTCAGCACTCGCTGGAGTTGTTTAAGACCAATCGGATCAAAGTCCTTTTGGCTACGGATGTAGCTTCCCGGGGCTTAGACATAGACAATGTTACTCATGTCATCAATTTTGACCTACCTGAATCATTTGAAGATTATGTGCACCGTATTGGCCGGACCGGTCGGGCCAACAAACGCGGATCAGCTCTCACTTTGGTTCCCTAAATTCGTCTTCAGGCTTTAGGCATTCCGGTTTCCAGTTCTTCAATCCTCTTTTTAAGTTCCAAAATCTTCATTTCACGGCCCACCATGATCCCGTTTAGCCTTTCCAGTTCTTTGGCGTGGGATTCTCGCTTTATATCCTCTTCCTTCCTTTCGGTGATATCTTCACCGATGCTCAAGGTAGCAATGACTTTCCCCGAAGGATTGCGGATTACTGTGTTGTGCCAGGCTATGATTAACTTTTCGCCGTTTTTAGTCAGAATTTCGTTTTCAAAGTATTCATCCGGCTTGGATTCGTTCACTAAACCGGCGAACACCTTATCAACCTGGCTTTTGTCATCTTTAGGCACAAAATTCTCAATCCAGTCTTTCCCAAGTAGTTCTTCACGGGAATAGCCCAACACCTGACAGCCTCGGGTGTTAATCATTTTAATTTTGCCCCCACTGTCCAGCATCACCACGATGGTGGTCATAAAATCGATCAGCGTTTCGCCACTCTGTTTTTCCAGCGACAGAGCCTCGCCGGTTTGGTTCAGGGCATCCAGCATTGTGTTTATGGACTGCTTTAGGTTCCCGATTTCATTTGTCGGATCGGTAATTTTCAGACGTTTGTCCCAACTTTCTTTTTTGCCCAAGGCTTCGACTTCACTACATAACTTGTAAATTTGACTCAAAAAGTTGCTATTCAGAAGACCATAATTCAAAAGCGCTCCGCTCATCATTACGACTACAAGTATCCCCAATAGCAGTGCCAGACTCGACCTGCCTTGAATTGTAATGTCGCGGGTCACGTCTGTTCTGATAATCGCCTGTTCCTTACCAAACACATCGGAAATTACCAGGTATCCGGAAATAAGTTCTTTGTTTAGTACCGAAATTGTCGGTTGACCTTCGCGCAAATAGTCTCTCTTGGCAACACCATAGTCTTCAGGCAGGTTTTGGCTTGCCCAGTCTTGCATATACACATCAAATTGCGTTAATTCCTGTATTAGATCCAAAGTTGTTTGATCAAAATACCTTCCGAACACTACCCACCCTCTTGCTGGTCCACTTCCGTCAGTTTTTAAAATGTCCCTAATCACATACTGTAGTAAACCTGAATCAGTTCTTAATAATCCGCCTCCGTACCCTAACTCAGCATCAGTCTTAAGTAGAGCGCTCCCGGTAGCAAAAAACTCATAAATTTCATTATCAACCGTCGACAGGTGGGCTACCATCCCACCCTTCTGATTTACAAACAACGCCTCATCAACCTCAATACTGCCAAATGATTCCACCACCAAATTAGATTCCCGGTAATCGTTGTTGCCGTCCGCAATAAACTTATACGTATCGTCCCACATCGCCCAGTCTGCCACCTTCACATTTAATTGTTTTAACTGGTCTTGGTAGACCAAGCTCACTCTTCTTAAATTTCTTTCTACTCTTTGATTTTCCACTTCCCGAAACCTATCCATCATCACCTGATAAACCACCAGATAAGTCACCATAATCAGAAGCAGCATCGTTCCCAGAGGGATCAGAAAAGATTTTTTCCGAAACGTCATAGTTTAAATACTAAGTAAATACAAGGCTAGCCCTGATAAAATAATGCCTGCTCCCTTAGCGATAGTTAACTTCTCTCCTAAAAACAGAAACGCCAGTATGGCGGTTAATACCGGATACAGGGCCGTTAGCGGTACCGCCGAAGAAGCATCTCGTTTTGTAAGCAGTAAGTAGAAAAAAATGGCTCCGCCAGAACCTATGGCACCCGCCAACAAAGCCAGTAAGTTTCCCGCCTTATCACCGTTAACAATATCACCCGGTTTGTACACGATGGCAAAATAAATAAGCATTGCCACTGCATACCCAAAAACATCCCACACTACAGCCTTTTCTCCGATTCGGTTTGTTGCGACTTTAGCCACGAATGATCCCACTCCCCACGATACCATACACGCCATTGCCAGCTTGAAACTCTCCATCACTATCATCTTCTCACATAATGTATTATTTATTCAATGGTCCGACATTTCAGCGCCGGAGGAATTGTCTACCGAAAGCTGAATTCTCAATTTCAGTTTTTGGTTTGCAAAAGCTCAAATCAATTTATGAAAGACCCTTGGTGCTTACCAAAAGGCTGGCTTGACGATGCTTCAGATGGGATTCCGGGCCCAAAGACTCTCGGGACGTCCAGAGCCTCAACCGCTGAGGTTGAGGAAACCGCACTACGTGAAGTCCGCGAAGAGGCGGGTGTAGAAGCCAGAATCGTTCAAAGATTAGGTTCAGTGCAATACGTTTTTTCTCTGGCCGATAATCAAAAGGTTTTTAAAACTATTATTTTCTTTCTCATGGAGTATTTAAGAGACCTGCCTGAAGGTTTTGGGTACGAAACCTCCGAAATTGTCTGGGTAGACGCTTCAGAAGCCTGCCGGCTTCTGAAAAACCGAAAAGGGGAATGTGATTTAATCAAGAAGGCCTTGTCAGTCATAGTCAATCAGTGATCACAAAGCAGTTATCTATTATTTATATCCATTCAAAAATGAAAACCAACCGCCAAATGACTAATCTCCAGATTTCCAAGCTGCTTAAAGCTGTCGCTGCTGCCTTGGAATTGTCCAGTCAAGACTATAATCGTTTCCGGGTCATAGCTTACGATAGGGCGGCAGATGCAATTGAACACAGCTCCTCGGAAATCAAAGACTTGTGGGATGACGGACAGCTCAAAACTGTTCCCGGGATAGGGGACCAGATTGCATCTCATTTGGACGAATTGTTCAAAACCGGCAAAGTTGATCACTTCAACCAAATACTAAAACCTTTTCCTCCTGCTATGTTCGAATTATTAGACATTCCCGGACTTGGACCAAAAACAGCCTTCAAGCTCTGTAAGGCGCTTGGCATCTCCAAGGCTCACACAGCTATCGCTAGCCTGCAAAAGGCTGCCAAAAAGGGCCACATCGCCCAAATTGAAGGATTTGGAGACGATTCCCAGGCTGCAATTCTCAAAGGCATAGAGGATTTTAATAACCGGGGTTCCCGGCTTCTGCTGCCGCAGGCTGAAAAAATCAGCACCGATCTCATCGCCTGGCTTGAAAAAAGCCCTCATACCCAAAAAGCCGATCCTTTGGGATCACTTAGACGTAAGGTGGCTACAGTGGGTGACGTAGACATTTCTGTTTCCAGCTCCGATCCCAAGCAAGTGATAGAACATTTCACCAACTATCCCAAAAAACTCAGAATTCTGGAGGCGGGCGACAAAACAGCCTCCATTATCCTCCCCAACGATTATCAGGTGGATCTGATGGTTCAGGATCCAAAATCTTACGGCAGTCTGCTTCAGCACTTCACTGGCTCCAAACATCACAACATAGCTCTTCGTGAACTTGCTCTTAAAAAAGGACTTTCGCTTTCTGAGTATGGCATTAAAACTAAACTCGGACTGAAAACGTTTGCAACTGAGGAAGATTTCTATAAATATCTGGGATTAGACTGGATTCCTCCTGAACTTCGGGAAGACGCTGGTGAAATCGCTGCCGCTCAAAACCACTCGCTTCCCACCCTGATCGAATTGGACGAGATTAGGGGGGATTTACAAGTTCACAGTGATATCAACCTTGAACCAAGCCACGACCTGGGTCAGAGCTCCTTAGATGAATTAGCTCAAACGGCCAAGTCATTAAAGTATGAATACCTGGGATTAACCGAGCACAATCCCAGCGTTTCGGAACACACCGACAAACAGGTCACAGATCTGATCAAAAGGAAAACTGATCTCATTACTCAATTTAATCACACTCATGAAAATAACAGTGAAAAAATTCCGTATCTTTTTAATGGCTTAGAAATTGACATTCAGGCCAATGGAAAACGGGCTCTGTCGGACGCTAACTTAGATTTACTCGACTATGCCTGTGTTTCGATTCATTCCAGCTTTGACCAAACACGCAAAGAAATGACGGACCGTGTCCTGTCCGGACTTAATCATCCCAAAGTTAAATTTTTTGCTCATCCGACCGGCAGGCTGCTCGGGCAAAGGGAAGGTATTGAACTTGATTGGGACCAAATTTTTGATTTTTGTCTAAAAAATGACAAATGGCTGGAAATAGACGCTTGGCCTAATCGTTTAGATCTTCCTGATGTTCAGGTCAGAGAGGCGGTCAAAAGAGGAGTTAAGTTAACCGTTGATACCGACAGCCACAACCATACCCACTTGCACTACATGAAGTACGGGGTTTGGGTTGCCAAGCGGGGCTGGGCTAAAAAAAGTGATATTATAAACACGTTACCTTTTGACCAATTGATTAAAATAATAAAGTAAGGAGGTGAGTTAATTTGCCACTAATAATTTTTGCAGTATTAATCGTCATCGCAGTTTATGTCGTAGCGGTTTACAACGACCTGGTTACCATGAGAACCAGGATCAAGGCTTCCATCCAGGAGATCGGAAACCAACTCAAACGCCAAGCTGAATTGATCCCCAATCTTGAAACGTCAGCTAAATCATATTTAAAGCACGAAAAAGACATCATCAAGTTGATAGCCGACGCCAGAAAATCAGTTACTGAAGCTGTAGCTTCAGGAAATTTGGATCAAATGGCTCAAGCCGGAGAAAAAATCGCCGGATTGCTTCCTCAGATTAGAGTTGCCGTCGAAAGCAACCCGGAAATCAAAGGCGCAGAAGTGGTCGGGAAATTGATGGACGAACTCAGAGATACTTCTGACAAAGTCATGTATGCCCGCCGCACTCTTATCGACCTGACTGCCGATTTCAACGTTAAAATCGTTGCCTTCCCCAGTAATCTGATAGCCAATCTGTTCGGTTTCGCGCCGGAAAAAGGTTTGGCGACCCCAGACTCAGGTGCACACCTGGAAGTCAGCGACACTGATATCAAAACTCCTAAACTTTCACTTTGATATGCAAAACGTTTATGAATCAGTCGATGCCAACAAACAAAAAAGTTGGTTGGTAATTGGGTTTTTTATAACCTTTGTTACCGTTTCCGCCCTGCTTATTGCCAAAGGGCTGGCTTACTATTACGGTTATGAATCCACTGGTCTGGAAATAACCGGGCTGGCCCTAGTGCTTTCCGGGCTGACCAGTTTTGCCTCCTACTATTTCAGTGACAGTATTGTGCTTACGTTATCTTCAGCCAAACCTGCAAATCGCAAGGATCATTTTACCTTCTACACCGTATCAGAAAACTTAAGCCTTGCAGCCGGACTCCCCATGCCTAAGCTTTACGTCATCGAAGACACTGCTCTGAACGCCTTTGCCACCGGCCGCGATCCCAAACATGCCGCAGTTTGTGCCACATCCGGCCTGCTGGCTACGTTAAACCGAACCGAACTTGAAGGGGTTGTGGGTCACGAACTGTCTCACATTGCCAACTACGACACTCGGCTTATGTCTCTGGTCACCGTTATGGTGGGAGTGATAACTTTGCTGGGAGATTGGCTTCTTAGAGCCAATTGGTACTCTAGTGGAAATCGTGAAAATCGAAGCAAGAGTGGGGGAGCCGTCTTTATGCTTGTTGGACTCATACTGGCCATCCTTTCTCCGATAATTGCTCAACTCATTCAGTTGGCTATTTCCAGAAGGCGTGAGTATTTGGCTGATGCCTCATCAGTCAAACTGACCCGTCAGCCGGGCGGACTGATTTCAGCCCTTACCAAGCTAGGTCAGGACCGCGAACCACTCGAAGCCGCCAACAAAGCCACCGCCCACTTGTACATCGTCAATCCGCTTAAAAATCACCACGATCTTATAGGCCTATTTTCCGGACTCTTTAATACTCACCCTCCGTTAAGCGATCGTATCAAGACCTTGCAACAAATGCAGTGATAGTTGGGCCATTGTTTTGCAGTTTGCCAAACAATCTTAATTTAGGAAGTGTTTATAGACCCCATAATTATTAAGACCTGTAGTATTTGCAACTAATTCTTTTTCTCACCTGTGTAATTTTCAAATTTGGGCGGTTGGCCGATCAATTGGGTGAGCACTTCATCCACCGACCGGCTCAGGGTTATTACACCTGACCCACTAGACAACATTTGCTATACTTAAACCAACTAAGTTTCCAAACTGTCCATGGATCCTAATAGTTTAACTGCCAAAGCGCGGGAAGCTCTGGAGGCGGCAATTGAGATAAGCAGACGTCACCACAATCCGGAGGTTAATTCCCTACATCTTGTATTATCCTTCCTGACGGATTTCGAAGGTATCGTTTTTCAAGCCCTTCGTGCCAAACAGGTGGATATTTCCAAGCTTAGTCAGTCATTGGAAGACGCAATATTTCGGCTTCCTCAGCTAAAAGAGGAGCCAGAACCTCAAATTAGCGACGAACTCGATAAAATATTAAGAACCGCACTGGCAGAGGCAAAAAAAATAGGTGACACCTTCCTAAGTCGCGAGCATCTCTTTTTAGCAATCTTGTTGACAGAGTGCCAATCTTCAGGTATTCTGAAAAAGTTTAACCTAAATTATCAAGAGGTTAAGCAAATTATCATGTCTCAAAGAGGTAATGCAAAAGCAGACGACCCTCAGGCCGAAAGCAAATACAACATATTGGAAAAGTACACCCAAAACCTTACCCAAATGGCTGGTTTGGGTAAGTTAGATCCAGTCATTGGTCGCGACGATGAGATCAGACGGGTCATGCAAATCCTTTCCCGAAGAACCAAGAATAATCCAGTCCTCATTGGCGACCCCGGCGTTGGTAAAACAGCGATAGTAGAAGGCTTGGCTCAGCGCATAGTTACCGGTGATGTGCCGGAAACCCTTAAAAACAAGCAGTTGCTCTCTTTAGACCTGGCCAGCATCTTGGCAGGTGCCAAGTTCCGGGGAGAGTTTGAGGATAGGCTAAAGGCTATCCTAAAGGAAATAGAAAGTTCCGAGGGGAAATATGTACTTTTTATGGACGAGTTGCACACCCTGGTGGGAGCCGGATCAGCCGAAGGGGCCATTGATGCAGCCAACATCCTGAAGCCCGCCTTAGCCCGCGGACTGTTGCATGCTATAGGTGCTACTACCATCAAAGAATATCGCCAGCATATTGAGAAAGATGCGGCTCTGGAGCGACGTTTTCAACCAGTGGTTGTAGACCAACCGGACGTGGAAGCCAGTATCGCCATCCTCCGTGGTTTAAAAAGCCGCTATGAGTTACATCACGGTGTTCGGATCACTGATGATGCCATTTTAGCGGCAGTCAGTCTGTCCAATCGCTATATACCGGATCGTTTTTTGCCAGACAAAGCCATCGACTTGATCGATGAAGCTACCAGTAGCCTGAAAATGGACATCGACTCTTTGCCGTCCAACCTGGATAGTCTCAAGCGCAGATCCACCCAGATTGAGATTGAACTGGCCGCTCTGAAGCGTGAAACCGGTGAATCCGTTGTGAAAAGGCGCAAAGATCTGGAGAAACAACTGACCGAACTTAAGGACACTCTGTCCTCACAGCAGTTGCGTTGGCGAACCCAGAAAGATTTGATTAAAAACATTCAGTCTCTGCGTGAAAACAGAGACGCCCTGCTTCAGGATTTGGAACGAGCCGAGCGGGAGGTCCAGTTAGAAAAAGCCGCCGAAATTAAGTTTGGAAAACTTCCGGAAACTGAAAAGAAACTGCTGGCTGCCGAAGATCACTGGCAGCAGATTCCTGGTGACGAAAAAATACTACGCGAGGAAGTAACTGAGGAAGATGTTGCCCGGGTTGTCTCCAGGTGGACCAGTATTCCTGTCAGCCGGCTGGTAAGTTCTGAAAAGCAAAAACTATCCCATCTGGAGACCGAAATTTCAAAACGGTTGGTAGGGCAAACTGAGGCAGTTAAAGAAGTTTCAAACGCCATCAGAAGATCCAGAGCGGGGATTTCGGAAGAGAATCGGCCCATTGCGTCCTTTATCTTCTTAGGCCCTACCGGAGTGGGAAAGACTGAACTGGCCAAGACTTTGGCTGAAGTTCTATTCAATAACTCCGACGCTTTAATTAGAATTGATCTCTCGGAGTATCAGGAAAAGCACACGGTAGCCCGTCTCATCGGTGCTCCTCCGGGATACGTCGGATATGATGAGGGCGGCCAACTGACTGAGGCAGTCAGAAGAAAGCCATACTCAATCATCTTGTTTGACGAGTTGGAGAAAGCCCACCCCGACATTTTTAATCTGTTTTTACAAATATTAGACGATGGTCGGCTAACCGACGGCAAAGGTCGGGTAGTAAACTTCAAAAACGCAATCATTGTTATGACCAGTAACCTGGGTACAGAACTTATTCAGGCTCGTGAAAAAGATGTGAAAGATAAATTATGGCAACTTTTACGAAAAACCTTTAAACCCGAATTCCTCAATCGGGTTGACCAGATAATTGTCTTTGATCCTCTTTCCGAAAAGCAGTTGGAACAAATTGTTGATTTCCAGATAGCCTTAGTCGCCAAACGTCTTGAAAAACAAAATATCCGGCTGGATATTTCTGATAAGGCGAAAAAGTTTCTGGCTAAAGAAGGTTTCGACCCGGATTTTGGTGCCAGACCGCTCAAACGGGCAATACAGGACCACATCTTAGACGAACTGTCCTTGCAGCTGATTGAAGGCAAAGTCAAATCCGGAGACACGGTCAAAGTAGACGTCATCAAAGATCAGATTCAAATCTCCTGAGTGCGTGCTAAACTCTACTTAACATGGACGTTTCACATGTCGCCAAACTGGCCAATCTGACTCTCACAGACTCAGAAATTAAAAAATTCCAATCGCAGTTTGCTCAAACGATTGACACCATAGCTGTCATTAACGAATTAGACACTTCGGCCGTCGTTCCATCCTTTCAGGTCACTGGTCTATCAAATGTGCTAAGACCCGACGAAATAGACCAGAGTCGGGTTTTAACTCAACACCAGGTTTTATCTCAGGCCAGCCAAACCCATAAAGGGTTTGTGGTGGTTCCGGCTGTTATTGATCATGACTAAAAAGCTAAACGAACTTTCAATTATAGAAGCCAGGGACGGTTTGCGGACTAAAAAGTTTAGCAGTCGGGAGTTAGTCCAGGCTTGTCTTGATCAAATCCAAAAACACGACCCTAAAATTCACGCCTTTTTGGCCCTAAATGACCAAGCGGTAAAACAAGCCGAAAAAGCCGACCTCAACCTACCATTGGGGGGAATTCCCATCGCGGTTAAAGATAATTTCCTTACCATCGGTCTTCCCACCACCGCTTCTTCCAAAGTACTTGAAGGCTATCAACCTCATTACGAATCTACTGTTTCCAAAAAATTGCTAGCTGCAGGGGCCATCATCATTGGCAAAACCAATATGGATGCCTGGGCTCACGGATCTTCCACGGAAACATCGGATTTTGGTTCCACTAAAAATCCCTGGAACACCGATTACCTCCCGGGTGGTTCCTCAGGAGGTTCAGCCGCAAGCGTCGCGGCAGACATGTGTATGGCTGCCATCGGTAGCGAAACCGCCGGAAGCATTCGTCAACCAGCAGCCTGGTGTGGGGTAACCGGATTTAAGCCAACTTACGGCAGAGTCAGCCGGTATGGGGTAATCGCCATGGCTTCATCCACCGATTCCCCAGGTCCGATAACCAAGACCGTCACTGATTCTGCTGAGATTTTAAATATCATTGCCGGTAACGATCCCCAGGATGCCACCACCTCTCCCAGACCGATTGAAAACTATTTAAAGTTCCCAAGCCAAAAAACCTATACCATCGGTGTGCCCGGCGAATATTTGGAAGTTTTGAGTTCTCCGGCCCGGGCATTGATTGAGTCGGCCGTTGAAGTGCTTAAAAAGGCAGGTCATAAGATCAAAACGATCTCTCTGATTCCTCCCAAATACTCAATCGGTGTGTACACCATTTTGCAACGCAGTGAGGTTTCCTCAAATTTAGCTCGATTTACCGGAGTTCGCTACGGTCATGACCGTAGTTTCTTTGGGGACGAGGCCAAAAGGCGAATCATGCTGGGCACTTATGCGTTGTCGGCCGGCTACTACGATCAATACTATGCCAAGGCCCAAAAGGTCCGCACATTGATAGTTACCGACTTTGAAAAAGCATTTAAAGATGTAGATTTGATTATCAACCCTCCTTCTCCTGGGCCGGCCTTAAAAGTCGGTGCCACCGAAAATGAAGCCATGTTTGGTGAAATGCAGGACATATTGGTCGAACCAAGTAGTATTGCCGGATTAACCGGAATCAGTGTTCCTTGCGGATTTATTGACGGGCTTCCGGTAGGATTCGGTTTTATCGGGCGTCAATTCGATGAAACTAAAGTTTTATCGCTGGCTACGCAATTCCAATCTCTTACGTCTTTTCACCATGCAAAACCATCCCTTACTTAAGTTAATTCACCACCGACCATTTCTTCATCTGTGGATTTCTCAGTTGTTGTCCCAATTGACCATCAACCTGGTTACTTTTTCATGTCTCAACCAAATCTATAACACCACCAAGTCTTCTACAGCCGTGTCCCTGCTTTGGCTGGCCTTCTCACTTCCGATTTTCCTGCTGGGACCGTTATCTGGGGGGTTGGTCGACCGGTTCCATTTAAGAAGAACCATGGCAGTTACCAATTTCCTGCAAGGACTTTCAGTTCTGGGGTTTTTGTTTTTAGATAAATACCTCTTTATTATTTACTTCCTGGTTCTGCTTTATTCCGCTTTGGACCGGTTTTATATCCCTGCTCAACAGGCAGCCGTTCCCAGATTAGTTGAAAAGGAGCTGCTGCCAATCGCCAATGGTTTGTTTTTTCTCACCCAACAAACCTCAATTTTAATTGGCTTTGGTCTGGGGGGGCTATTTGTTTCACTATTGGGCCAAAACTGGACAATTACTCTCTCAGCTGTGTTCTTATTTTTGGCCGCAGCCGCTGCCCAAGCACTTCCCTACAAACCTTTGAAGGGTGGCTTGACTGAGAGTGGAGGGTTTAAAGAGTTTGTCGAGGATTTATTTGAAAGTTATCGCCTGGTTCGTGAACACCCGTATTTAAAACTGCCGTTTGGCCTGATTATATTTTTGCAGGCATATTTAACCGTAGTCTTTGTCCTTCTGCCTTCCTTTGCCAATGAGTCTTTGGGTCTGCCGCTTCAACACGCAACCACCCTGATTATTGCTCCTGGTGCCGTAGGCGCCTTTGTTCTCAGCTTCCTTTTGCCCAAAATTCTGGAAAGATGGCGCAAGAAATCGGTTATCAAAACCTCTCTTCTGATTTCAGCCATCTCCCTCCTGGCTCTGTCTCTGGCCGGTGTTGTCCCAGTCTGGTTTAGAATACTGATTACCATTATTGCCTCCGTCGGTATCGGCGGATCCCTTGCCGCTGCCATGATTCCCGCCAACACTCTCATTCAAGAAAAAACCCCTCGGGATTTCGGGGGAAGAATTTATGGCTTATTGGGATTTTTGGCCACGGCCGCAACTATGTTGCCGCTGATGGCGGCGGCGTCTCTGGCAGATATTTTTGGTGCCAGACAAATAATGATTCTGATTTCTTTTGTATTATTTTCAGGATTTATATACACTAAACGCCATGACTACTTCTAAAACCATCACCGCGCAACCGAAGTGGGAATTGGTTTTGGGTTTTGAAATCCATGCCGAGTTGGCTACCAAATCAAAAATGTTTTGCGCATGTCCCGCAGACCATTTCGGCCAGGAACCCAACACTCAAACCTGTCCGGTTTGTTTGGGTTTGCCTGGAGCCTTACCCGTACCCAATGCCAAAGCCATCGAATGGTGCATTAAATTGGGTCAGGCATTAAATTGCAGTATTAACTTAGAATCGAAGTTCGACCGGAAGAATTATTTTTATCCCGACCTCCCCAAAGGGTATCAAATCAGTCAGTACGATAAACCGTTTTGTCATGACGGTTACTTGGATTTGGCCTCAGGAAGGAGAATCCGCATTACCCGGGTTCACATGGAAGAAGACACGGCTAAACTGCAACACTCTCAAATTGACGGACAAAAAGTATCGTTGATAGACTTCAACCGTTCCGGAGTTCCGTTGGTAGAAATCGTCACCGAACCCGATTTTAAAACCACTTCCGAGTCAGATGAATTTCTAAAAGAAGTTCAACTCATAATTAGAGCTTTGGACATCTCCACCGCCGATATGGAAAAAGGGTCAATGCGTCTGGAGGCCAATATTTCGGTGCGGCCTGTTGGAAAAAAAGATTTACCAGAGTTCAAAGTAGAAGTTAAAAATGTCAACTCGTTTAGGTTTATTAAAAAAGCCATTGAATTTGAATTCAATCGCCAGGTGGAACTATTGGAACAAGGCCAAATTCCGTCCCAGGAAACCCGGGGCTATGATGAAAGTAAAGGAGTAACCTTTTCTCAAAGATCCAAAGAGCAGGCTCACGATTATCGCTATTTTCCCGAGCCCGACATCCCGCCCTTTAAATTTTCCCAAAACCAAGTCAACCAGTGGAAGCAGGAACTGCCCATTCTGCCTGCCCAAATCAGATCCCAACTGGTTGCATCGCAGCTCTCTTCGGATTCTGCTTCAACCTTAATCGCCTCGCCTGTCCGGCTAAAACGATATTATGAATTAATAAAGAAAGGCTTAGTCCCTAAAAAAGCTGCATCATTGGTCATAAATGCCCCTGAAGACAAAGTGTCCACCATTGATCAAGTCCAAACAAATCCCACCACCGACGTTTCCCAAATACTACCCTTGGTAGAGAAAATAGTTTCTGAAAATCCCAAAGCCGTTTCCGATTTTAAAGCCGGCAAGACTCAGTCTCTCTTTTTCTTGGTCGGCATGGTCAAGCGCCAGCTTCCTCAAGCCGACGCAAATCAGGTCAGGGATTTAATCACCTCTAAAATTTCCGGTTAGTCACTTTTGTTTCTACCCCCGCCTTAGTTGCAAAAGGATACAAAAAATCCGTTTGAAAATGTTGGGAAAAAGTGTCATGATGACACACGGAAACAGTCGCTAGTCGACTGAAAACATATGCCAGCTAATTTTGTTCATCTCCACAACCACACCGAATACTCCCTTCTTGATGGTCTCTCCAAAACCAAAAAAATGATTGCCAAGTTAAAGGCCATGGACATGACGGCCGCCGCTATTACCGATCATGGAGTCATGTATGGTGTGATTGAGTTTTACAAAAATTGTCAAAAGGAAGGCATAAAACCCATTTTGGGAATGGAAGGATACATCGTGCCGGAGAACTTAAGACGGAAGGAATCAAAAGCGGATCGGGTAAACAATCACATTGTGTTACTGGCCAAAAACATGGAAGGCTACAAAAATCTGATGAAACTAAGCAGTATTGCCAATGTAGATGGATTCTATTATCGACCCCGATTTGATAAAGAATCTTTACAAAAACACTCCTCGGGACTGATTTGTTTATCTGCCTGTCCCAAGGGTGAACTGGCCAGTGCCATTCTGGAAAATGATTTAGCCAAAGCCAAACAGGTTGCTGCCTGGTATCAGGAGGTTTTTGGTAGTGAGAACTATTATCTGGAAGTTCAGCGGCATCAATACGAAGATTATGTGGCGTCTGCTCAAGACAACAAAATCAAAGAGTCACTTCGTCAGTTGCAAAAAACCGAAAACACCTGGGTTGAAGGCATTGTCAGCTTAAGCCGTGACTTAGGAATACCGATTGTAGCTACCAATGACTCTCACTACATCGAGCAGGCAGACGCCCAGGCCCAGGACGTACTGGTTTGTGTTTCCACCGCCAAAAATGTTACCGACACCGATCGGCTGCGTTATGTAGACACTCCGACCTTTTTCCTGCGCTCGGAGGCAGAGATGCGCAGCATCTTTCCTGATTTACCGGACGCTTTGACCAACACTTTAAAAGTAGCCGCTCAAATCGATTTAACCATCGAAATGGGCAAATGGCACTTTCCGCTTTTTGAACTGCCTAAAAACAAAGATGCTCCAACCTTGCTTCGGGAACTCTGTCAGGCAAGACTTTCAGAGCACTACGACCACATGACCGAAGAGCTTCAAACTCGTCTGGATTTTGAACTCAACACCATTATCGACAAAGGATACGCCCCTTATTTTCTTATTCTGGCGGATATGGTCAATTTCTGCACCGACCACGGAATTATCACCAACACCAGGGGATCTGCCGCCGGATCCGTGGTTTCCTACATCATGGGCATTACTACCGTTGACCCTCTCCGGTACTATTTGCCTTTTGAAAGGTTTTTAAATCCTTTTCGGCCCAGTCCTCCGGATATCGATTTGGACATCGCAGACGACAGGAGAGAAGAATTAATTGTTTACGTCACCGAAAAATACGGCCACGACAAAGTGGCCCAAATCTGTACCTTCGGTCGGATGCTGGCCAGAGCAGCAGTTAGGGATGTAGCTCGGGTATTGGGTCATCCCTATTCCTTCGGTGATCGGATTGCCAAAGTTATCCCTCTGGGATCTCAGGGGTTTCCCATGTCCATAGACCGGGCTCTTGATGAATCCCCGGAGTTAAAGGCTCTCTACGATTCAGACCCTCAGGTCAAAGAAACGGTTGATCTGGCCAAACAGATTGAAGGCGGGGCCAGACACGCGTCTGTTCATGCAGCCGGAACCGTCGTTTCCCCTTCAATTATGACCGACTTCACCCCTCTGCAACTGGAGCCCAAGGGTACCAAAATCATCACTCAATATGAAATGCACGCTTGTGAAGATGTGGGTTTGGTTAAATTCGATATTTTGGGTATTCGCAACTTATCCATTCTGGGTGCAGCCAGAGACATCGTGGAAAACGAAAGACAGATAAAAATAAACCTGCGAAAAATTCCTTTGGAAGACAAAAAAACTTTTACCATGTTAGCCAAAGGCGAAACCATGGGTGTCTTTCAGTTGGGCGGCTCCGGCATGACTAAATGGCTGAAAGAACTTAAACCCAACCGGATTGAAGATATCATGGCCATGATCGCTTTGTTTAGACCCGGTCCCATGGCCAATATCCCTGAATATTTGGCCAGAAAAAATGGTCGTTCTCCGATTGAATACATGCATCCTAAAATGGCCAAGTTTTTAGAAAAGTCTTACGGGATTTTGGTTTATCAAGACGACCTGCTTTTTACGGCCTTGGAGTTGGCCGGCTACAATTGGGAATCGGTGGATAAATTCAGAAAAGCCGTCGGTAAAAAAATACCGGAAGAAATGGCCAAGCAGCACGATATTTTTGTGAAAGGCTGTCAAACGGCCTCCGCCATGACCAAGGATGAAGCCGAAAAAATCTGGGAGTTGTTCGTACCGTTTCAGGGCTACGGCTTTAACAAAGCCCACGCAGCCTCTTACGGCATTGTTTCATATCAAACCGCTTATATGAAAGCTCATTATCCGGTTGAATACATGACGGCTCTTCTAACTGCAGAATCCGGAAATACCGACAAAGTTGTAGATGCGGTTGAAGAATGTAAACGCATGAAAATTACGGTTCTGGCTCCTGATATCAATCTCTCTCAAACTCAATTTACCATCGAGCCCAACACTCAATCGCTGGACGGGCGGGCGATTCGTTTTGGTTTGTCAGCCATTAAAAATGTCGGCGAGGCCGCCATCGATGCTATTTTGCAGGCTAGAAAATCCGTTCCGTTTACTTCATTTACCGACTTTTGTTTCCGGGTAGACGGTCAGAAAGTTAATCGCAAAGTCTTGGAAAGCTTGATTAAAGCCGGCGGTCTGGACCGCTTTGGTAAGCGGGCTTCCATGTTGGCGGTTTTGGACAAAGTCCGGGAAATGGGTACCAGCATCAACAAGATGAAAAACTTAGGTCAGGAGAGTCTGTTCGGTGACTCTCAGCAGGTAGACCGGGAGGATCATCTTCCCGATATCGACGAATTTGAAAAAACCCAGAAGCTGGAAATGGAAAAGGAACTCTTAGGCTTTTATCTCACCGATCATCCTCACGCAGCTAAGCTTTCACAGCTCAGCCAGGCCGTATCCCAAAGAATCGGAGATCTTTATACCGAAAACTTTCATGGCCAGACGGTTACCATCGGGGGCATTGTAGAACAAGTCCGGCTGGTAACCACCAAGTCGACTAATCAACCCATGTGTTTTGCCAAAATTTCCGATTTGGGAAAATCAGTGGAAGTGATAGTCTTTCCCAAAGTTTATGCCGTGACGTCAGCCATCTGGAAGCAGGACAGTCTGGTGCTTCTTCAGGGCAAGGTTGAATCAACCGAAACTACAGCCGAGGAAGACGGATTGGAAGTCCAGACCAGAACCGTCAGCGTCATTGTTAACACAGCTACCGCCTTTGTCGGTCCCGACACGGTATTGCCTGAAATAAACGGCAATCATGCTCCCGGCCCCAGGTCCAACGATTTTAATCCCGGTAACTCAGTAAATCATTCCGCCCGGATTTCCATCTATGTTCCTCAAAATACGCCCCAATCTAAACTCATTTTGCTCAATAACCTCCTGCAGGCTCACAAAGGTAAATCCCTGGCCGAACTGATCTTTGCCGGCACCAGCTCCAGCCGCTCAATTCCGCTTCCTTTTGGCCTGGATTGGTCCGAATCGTTAAAAAAAGAAATTTCCCTACTCCTTGAGTAAACTTAAGCTTTGAGATAAAATACCCACACGTATGGCAAATAGAATAGATATAAAGGGTACTTCAGTCGGTTCCGGCGACTTGGTCAGAGTACATCTAAAAGTAGTTGAAGGCGACAAAGAGCGCATTCAAATTTTTGAAGGTATGGTAATTTCCCTGCGGGGCAGAGGCGACGATAAAACCTTTACCGTCAGGAAAATTGCCTCCGGCAATATCGGAGTCGAGCGGATTTTTCCGGTCAGCTCTCCCTGGATTTCTAAGCTTGAGGTCAAAAAACCCGGACATGTTCACAGAGCTAAACTAGGTTACGTCAGGACTAAATCCGCCAAGCAGGTTTCCCAGATTTCCAAAGATCAATCACAATCAGTCTAATTGCATGCGTCAACTGCTCGCGGTAATTCTGCTCACCTCCTTTTTTCGTCTATTCCAATTATCTGTTAATCCGGTCGGAATGTACTGGGATGAATTGGACACCGGCTACCAGGCCTACTCACTTCTTCAAACAGGGCGTGACTATTTTGGCAACTTATTTCCGGCCCACTTGCAGTCCTTTGCCGATTACAGATCCGGACTGTACATGTATCTCACTGTGCCTTTGGTTAAGTTACTTGGTCTGACCCCGGTATCAGTCAGACTCACGGCAGCCGCATTTTCAATTGTTTCGGTATTTCTGATTTACTATTTGGCTAAAAAGCATTTAGGATTTGGCAAATTCTCCTGGATTCCATCGCTTGTCATCGGTTTGGCTCCCTGGATGGCTATCCAG
The DNA here is from genome assembly GCA_001773775.1 of Candidatus Amesbacteria bacterium RIFOXYB1_FULL_44_23. Taxonomy (GTDB): domain Bacteria; phylum Patescibacteriota; class Microgenomatia; order CAZETR01; family Amesbacteraceae; genus MEXR01. The sequence continues at coordinate 23,352 of MEXR01000001.1, forward strand.
GGACGGATAGCTGCAGAGTCGGCACTGCTGATACCCCTGATACTTCTGGGGCTAATTTATTTTTTTTCAAAAAGATACTCTCTTTCTGCTTTGTTTTTTGCTTTGACACTCTGGACCTACGGTACCACCAAATTGTTTTTACCAATCTTATTGATACTGTTAGTTGTTACCAACCTCCGTCGACTTAACTTTCGCCAGCTACTCATCCCGGGTCTGATATTTGCCGTAGTCGCCTTTCTTCCTGTATTTGAAACTTTTTCAAAGCCTGTTGGGCGTCGGATGACTGAGGTCTCAGTTTTGACTGATCCCACCATTAAAACCCAGGTTGATTTTCAAAGACTGCAGGCAGCCCTCGGCTGGGGAGCTGCCCGAAAGCTGGGCATGCAACCGGGTCTGCCGGAAAAAATTACCATCAATAAACTGACCGCCTGGGGTCAGATCATGCTGGGAAACTACGTTTCTGCCCTGTCTCCCGAATTTCTCTTTCTTTCCGGTGATCCCAACCTTCGCCACCACATTCCCGCTCCGCTTACCGGTCAATTTTATTTAATCGATCTGATTGCCTTCGTGATTGGCATCAGCTTTCTCTTAACAGCCAAAAACTTTCAGCACAGAAATTTACTATTACTCTGGTTACTTCTCTCCCCACTGCCGTCAATTATCACCAGAGATGGTGGAAACCACGCCCCTAGACTGATCTTTGAGTTTATACCGGTAGTTCTTGTAATTTCCTACGGCCTCAAATCACTACTGTCCCGACGTTTGCTTAAATTCGGATATTTAGCCGTTCTTTTTTGCAGTCTGTCCTTTTTTTATTACTACTTCTTCTCAACCTACAAGGTAATCTCAGCCCCCGAATTTGACACCGGCTTTTTGCCGGCAGTTCAAACTGCCGTTGCCAACAGCTCGAAATACGATCGGGTGATTCTGGATGGGGCAAACGAGTCCCTGCTGATGGCGTATCTGTTTGTGGCCCGTCCAAATCCGGCCCAGTTTCAAAAATCATTTCCTTTACCTTCGGGAAAAATTATTGAAGGGGTAGAAGGTTACCAGTTTGGCAACATCGTCGTTCTTTATCCCGGCATCCGCAACTGGTCGAAAATAACTGCCTCCGGATCAAACTTTGTCGTCGTTTCCACTCTCTCACCCGGACTTGAAAACATCACCTCCCAAGATGCCGTCCTCGGTCCGGATTCCACGCCGCTTTTTGTAACTTTAGAAGCCAGATCTAGTGGCCCAATAGGCACACCAGACCGGGAATTGTGATTTAGAAGCGCTTCCTCTCCTATTGACAAACACAAAGCCAAAGCATTAATCTGAATGTATGGCTGCCAAAAAGAAAACCTCAACCAGTTTGAAACACTCTCCTTTGTTAAGTAAAGCTCCTTTATCTCAGAGACCGTACGTAACCATGGCCCTACTGGCCATCCTGACCTGCGCTTTAGCTCTCACCGTAGAATTAATTCAAAATGCTCAGGTTTTAGAAGCCCGTTCCAAAGCTTCAGTTCCCGCAGTTCGTGTCCAGAACAACAAGTAATTTATGACCCCATACATAGGCCTGGCTATGGCCGATATTATCGAACTCAGGTTTCCGTTTTCTGGTTTGGTGGCAAATCTGAACAAAAAACTGGGAGACTCGGTGAAAAAAGGTGAAATTATAGCCAGTCTTACCCGAACAACTCTTCAATCAGAACTGGATAGGCAGCTAGCCGAATACGAAAAGGTCAGAGCCGATTTTGAAATTTTTGCCTTGCAAAATCCCGATCCGAGCGACGACATTTCCAAATATCAAAAAACTGCCAGACAAGCCCAGCTTAATGCTTCCGTTAAGGACGTAGAAATCGCCAAGGCCAAACTCGATCTGGTCGACTTGGTTTGCCCTTGCAATGCGGCAGTTCTCAGTACGGGCGGCATCCTGCAGGGAATCTACATCACCCCGTCTGCCAATCCGGTAACCCTTCTTGACTCCGACAGTCTCAGATTCCAAATCGAAGTCGGTTCTCACGACGCGCCCTTTTTTGCTTCAGAACGCAAGGCTGTAATAACTATCGGGGCTCAGGACAAAAAAGTCCACGCAATATCCAAACCGGCCGCCATTACTCTTCTTTCCAAAGCCCCGTACTTCACCTATCTGGTGGATATTATTCCTGACGATTTTCTGGACATTCTTCCCGGCATGGAGGGCTCAATCGAATTTTCGGATTTGTAGTATGGCCAGATTGACATATCAGCAGCTGATCGATCGTCATCTGGAAATTCTTAAAAGCCTGCGCTATCCTACCGGATTATTTTCTGCCAGTAAAAAAGGAGCCGGGAATTGGTATGACAAGTCGTGGCTCAGGGATAATTTTTACGAAACATTGGCCTTTGAAGTAATAGGGGATTGGAAAACTGTAGAAAAAACCTATTCGGCTATTTTAAATATATTTCTGCGTTACGAACCCAAAATAGACTGGGCCATTTCCAATAAGCCCCAGGCATCGTTTCAATACATCCACGCCCGCTTCCATCCCGAAACTCTGGATGAATTTTGGGAAGAATGGGGTAACAAGCAAAATGATGCCATTGGTTGTATTCTCTTTCGCATCGGGGAATTGGAAATTAACCAAAAGCGCTCCATTTTAAAAACGCCGGACGAAATTCGCATCGTCAATAAACTGGTCAAATACCTCTCCTCCATTCAGTATTGGCATGACCGCGACTCCGGCATGTGGGAAGAGGGAGAAGAACTCCACTCATCATCCGTAGGGGCCTGTGTGGCGGGTTTGAAGTCGGTTGCCCGCCTTCCCGATATCGAAGTTCCCAGAGTTCTGATTCGCCATGGAGAAAAGGCTTTAAGGTCCCTTCTTCCCCGCGAGTCCCAGGCCAGATTTGTTGACCTGGCCCTGCTTTCTCTGATTTGGCCATACGATGTAGTTACTGACTCAGAACGTGATCAAATTCTCACCAACGTCGAATACCACCTTCTCAGAGAAAAAGGCGTAATTCGTTACAAGGGAGACCGGTATTACAACAAAAATCCCGATGGTGTTTCAGAAGAGGCTGAATGGACTTTTGGCCTGTCATGGTTGGTCATTATTTACGAACACCTTAAGCGTCCGGACAAAGCCAAGGAGCTTCTCAATAGCCTGATCGCCGAAGACACTCCGGAAGGCTTGCCGGAACTGTATTTTAGTAATTCCCCTGAATACAACGAAAATACTCCTTTAGGCTGGAGTGAGTCACTGTTTATTGTAGCCCTCTATGAAATGAGTCGGGAGATAAATTTGCGGGAGATCGGAAAATAAATGCTGTACAATGAGTTTGTGAAATACCCCCAGTATCAGTTTATTAAAACCGAATGGTTTAAGGCTTTGGTCATGTTTGTTACGGCCATTGTCCTGGTTTTTGTGGTTTTTAATCCCTTTGCTCCCAAAACTTCATTTTTCGGTTTTCCCGCACCAACTCCCACTCTAATTCCTGAGCCTTCTCCCATCGGAGGTTACCCCAAAGAAACTGATCAGTTCCTAGTCAAACTGGAAAATGCCATCGGTTCCGAATGGGAAATTGGCCAATACGACATTTCACCTAAAGGCGACACAGTTGCCTTTTCAGCCTTTAAAAACCCGTCCACGTTGTCACTCTTTATTTACTCGATTAAAACAAACTCCGCCAGATCAATCATAACTAACAGCTCCAGCCGGCTGCGCAGTCAAGAAAGCAACCTGGACAACCACCAGGTTAAGTTTTCTCCCGGGGGTGAGTACTGGTTTTTCAACCAGACGATTTACGATTCCACCCAGCTGTACGTTCTGTCTTCAGACGGAAAAGTTCTTTACATAGGTAAAGATGATCTGGGTCATCCCACCTGGCTGAATCGGTATCAATTGTTGTTTATTGCTTCCTCAACCGGAGAAAAAGCCGCCATTCTGGACTTATACAATAATCAGGTCACTAAATCCGATATTCCCTCAAATCTGATGCATCTGTCCCTAAGTCCCGGGTTAGCCCACCTGGCAGCTCTGGAAAGAAATCCCGGAGGAAAACCCACTCAGTGCGGCCAGTCTAACTTGGTAGTTTATGATTTTGTCACCAGTACCCTGCTTAAAAAAATTCCTGACGTCAATCCCGAAAACGTCAAATGGGTGGGAGCCAGCGACCTTTCGTATCAAACAATTATCAGTTGTCCCTCCACATATTCAGCGACAACTGTAGTATCATTTTAATCATGCGTATCGGATTTTGTTACAACATCAAACATAACGATGGCCAAGGGTATGCTTCTGAACTGGACTTTGACGCCCCTGAAACAATCAATGATATTGCCAAAAGTCTTGAAGAAATCGGTCATACTGTCAAACACATCGAAGTCGTTGAGGATATCTTCAGTAGGCTAGCCTACGAAAAATCTGAAATCGATATTGTTTTTAATATCGCTGAGGGGTTATGGGGAGATGCCAGAGAAAGTTGGGTCCCTTTGGCTTGTGAAGTTCACAAGATTCCTTATACCCACTCAACTCCCTCTGTTTTGGCTCTTTGCCTTGATAAAACGTTGACTAAACTTGCTGTTTCCGGACTGGGAGTTAGAGTTCCAAAGTCATTTCTTGTTTCTCCCGGTCAACCTCTGCCGTCTCAAATTAAGTTTCCGGTGATTATCAAACCTAACGCCGAAGGATCAAGTGTCGGAATTTTTGATGCCAATGTCGTTAATGATTTACCGGCCCTTTCAGCCAGACTGGAAAAACTACGTTCCGATGGTCTTACCGGCAATCTGATGGTTGAAGAATATATTGATGGCCGGGAGTTTACGGTCGGCCTGTTGGGTAATAATCCCACTACCACTCTTCCGGTTATCGAACAAAACTTTAACATTCTCCCCGAAGGCATGAAAAAAATCGCCGGATATGAACTCAAATGGCTGGTAGAGGATTCATTGGCTGACATTACTCAGGCTTATGTCTGTCCGGCTAACTTAACTGCTTCCCAGCAACAGGAAATCGAATCTACTTCTCAAACAATTTTTAATGGTTTAAATATTTACGATTGTGCCCGGATTGATTACCGGATGGACGCCACCGGAAAATTATATTTCCTGGAAGTAAACCCGCTACCGGGATTAAACCCTGACCCTAAAGTTATCAGCTATTTTCCCTTAGCCAGCCGGACCGCCGGAATACGCTTTACCAAAGTTTTGGACCAGATTATTTCAGGAGCCGCAAAAAGATTTCACCTGCTGTAATTAATAGTCAATTTGGCGGATAAATTAGGGTCACTGTCAAAGTTTCCGATAAAAAACTTATTATTTGGGTTTGCCGCCAGACCTTTGATCATCAGTCCAATTGAATTTCCACTTCTCCAGCCATCATTGCCGACAATCTCGGAAATCACAGAAGTCACATCGGATAGTTGATACCAATTCCCGGCTCGCCAATTAACATCTCCGCTAACTTTGCCAACTGCTTTGGTTAAATTTCTGGCTGAGGGTAAATAATTTGAGGAGAAACTCAAACAATTACCCGAGGCCTCGCCGTAAACCACTGCATCCAGGTAGCCTTTTTGCGCTGTCGGAGCATAAACAGTCAACTTGGCTGATATGATTTTGGCAAACCGGCTAACCGGAACACCGGTAAATCGTAAACCCAGCCAACTTGAAGCCGGAACACTTCCGGTTCCTGTCCACATCTGCTTCTCTGACCGCAATTTAATTCCGTCCTGGTTTACATCATCAAACTGATATTTAATCTGCTGGGAAACTAATGTCCCCTGAACTGGTCCCACGTTTGGGACGGCAGTCGGGTTAGGTATGTCCACCACCATCTGTTCCGGTGTGGCCGTAGGCCTGGGGGTAACTACCGGCCTGGGGGTCCTGGTAGGCGTAATCTCGGCATAAGTTCTGGTTGCCACCCACTCATTAATGGGTTTAAATTTTGAGGCCAATATCTGAATGGTTAATAATCCAATCGTTAAAATTAAAGCCAGTGTAGTCAGAAAGCCTGAAAATTTAGATTGCATACCCTTATTAGCTTAATAAATCTAAATCTCAAACACAATCCTATGTCTGAGGCGGTAGGGGATCCTTTGGAGCCAGAACTTTTTCCAGCCATTTTGCATATTCTCCCTGCATTTGTATAAGCTCATCCGGCGAACCCTGCTCCAATATTTTTCCCTGCTTTATCAAAATTACCCGTTCGGCTTTCTGGGATGAAGAAATCTTGTCAGATACTGTAATTACGGTCGGAACAGAAAGGTAAAGTTGTTCAAATATTTCTCTTTCTGTTTTTGCGGCGATGTTTTTGGCACTAATCCACAAAAGCCACTTGGGATTTCTGAATAACACTCTAGCCAGCAACACCTTAGTCAAAAATCCCGGGCCCACGGCAGACGGGAGATCGGAAACCACTTGCGCCAGTTTGTTGGGCATCCCCATGACCTGGTCATAAATTCCTACCCTATGTAGCACGGGTGTCAGTTGTTCTTCATCTTTGGAGTCTGTGTTGAGGACTATATTTTCAGCCACCGACAAAAATGGAAAATAGGACCCCCCTACATTTACCAGCATAATATCTTCAGGAAGGGATTTAACCAAACCTCCGTTAACCAGTACATCGCCCGCTGTCGGGGTCAATTGCAAGGTCAACAATTTTGAAATCACATCCCGAGTTATCATATCAGGGATAATCAGGTCTGTTTTTACTCCGGATCTGAAATTAATGTGCAGGTTTTCCACCACCGGAAAAGGGACGCTGATCGTGGAAAATGTTACATGGTTAAGTTCCAGCTCCAAAATTTCTGAATCCTTGTTGATGGTATCAATCTCAGTTTCTTTCCAAAAAAATACATTTTCCACATCAATGACTTTGGTGATGCTTTCTTCCAGCAGGTTGTAGCTGGTAGCTATCTTTTTCAGTTTGGTTTCTAGTAGATTAATCAAGCGCAGTTGTACGTATATTGACCCGACTGCCGACAAAGTAGAGTTTTTAAACAATACCCAGGCATAACCCACCAGTGAGGCTAAACTATTTACCAGGTCAAGCATTTTATTTGCAGATTGCCATTGTCTCAGGGTAGTACCGGTAGACTTTTCGTAATATTTTTTCAAATCAATATATTTTTTATCGATAAGCGCCGACAAATTCCTATCTCTGAACTGAAACAGATTAGCTCTGTCAAGCCACATTTTCATAATCAGCCGCAGTCTGGCCATTATCTTTTTGGACCTTTTTTGAGACAGGCTGTGCCTCTTGCGCATAAATTTATCCAGCCAAAGTCGGGGCACTGAAAGTACAAGCAAAATAACCGCCAGCGGCCAGGCCAGGTAGGCCATAATTATCAAAAGAATTAGCGACGCCGTCACATCGCTTAAAAAATTAACCACCACCAGGTAATGGTTATATAGATGCTCCGAATTGTTATATTTTTCCGACAATTGTTCGTTGGTTATCTTTCTGTCGAGTGCTTTGATGTCGGTTCGCAGCAGCTTGTGCAAAAAAGCTCTTTTCAATTGCAATATCAGTGCCGATTTACGTTTGGCCACGTAACTCTGCTCAAACAAGGTCATCAGATTGTTCCAAATCTGGTAAGCGGCGTACAGACCGAAGGCTTGCCAGGCGGCAGTTGAACTGAATCCCTGTCTGGCAAATCCGGCAATCGCGTTGATAATAAACCCATACACGGCAATCGAAACAATCCCCTTGATATTCGAAAGCAGGGTCAAAAAGTACAAAAATACGCCCAGGTGCTTATCCAGCAAGCTACAGTAATGACAAACCCATCTTGAATGCTTAATGACCTCGGATACTGAATATGATGCAGATTCTTCTTCCATTTCGACTAGTAAGCCGATTTCTTCCATGTATACAGCCAATTATAGTCGCATTTAAATACCATTTAAACGGTATAATCTTGATGTGCTAATAGATGAGGTTGATATCACTCTAAAAGCCGGCCATGGTGGTCGGGGCATAGTTTCCTTTGACATGGTGGGGCCGGATGGGGGAAATGGCGGTCGGGGAGGCGATGTTTTTGTCAATGTGACTTCTGATCTCAAGGCCCTAAACCAATTTTCCGGAAAAAAAGAGGCTGCAGCCGAAGACGGCCAGCCCGGAGCCAAAAAACATTCACATGGACAAAAAGGCAAAGATTTAACTCTGATTCTTCCGGTCGGTTCATCTCTTAACGATCTGGAGACCGGAGAAGTGGTTGAACTGGAAACTGTCGGCCAAACACTATTGATTTGTAAAGGCGGATTAGGTGGCCGGGGCAATCTGGAATTCAAATCATCCAAAAACCGTTCTCCGGATTATGCTCAGCCGGGACTGCCGGGTCAAATTAAAAATCTAAAAATAATCCTTAGGTTTATCGCCGATTACGGGTTGGTGGGTTTGCCGAATGCCGGCAAAAGCAGCCTTCTTAACGAATTAACCAACGCCAAAGCTACAGTCGGGGCATACCCATTTACTACACTTGAGGCCAATTTGGGCGCTTTCGGTCAAAAAATAATTGCAGATATTCCCGGACTAATCGAAGGCGCCTCATCCGGAAAAGGCTTGGGGACGAAATTTTTAAAACACATCGAAAAAGTTAAAATTCTTCTGCATTGCATTTCATCGGAATCTTCGGACGTTATTTCTGACTATCACACCATAACTAGCGAACTTCAGACCTTTAGCTCTGAGTTGGTCACCAAAGACCGGATAATCCTGCTTACCAAATCTGATCTGGTAGACCAGACTATTCTAAATGAGCAAATTTCCAAATTGTCAGTTTTTGGGCACGTGATATATCCGGTCTCAATTTACAACTTCGAAAGCGTCGAAAAAATTAAAAAGATTCTCTCTGCCCGTGAGGATCCGGTCGCCGGTAACTAACATCTCTCGTCTTGCTTAATAGCTCCATCAGCCGACACTTTGATTGATCTGCAGCTTCCATTCACACTCACTTTTCCTTCCCATGAGCCATCGTCCTCGTATTCACCTTTTAAATAAGTTGCTGTCGGATACTTGCCGGTTACGGCACTAGGTAGCGAAGTATTTGAACTGCTGTTTTCACCGTCATTGGTAGCGGGTGCAGTATTGGCGGTGGGCGGGTCGGTGATAACAGAAACATTCGAAACAGTCGAGTCCAAATTACCCAATAAATAACCAGCCAGTAAATTGAAAGCGGTATTGGAATGTGAGCCTTTGCCGTCCTGGGTTTGAAACGCGGTTGTCGCGTCTTGGCCGCACACTCGGGTTATTTCAGCTGATCCACCCGGATGTGCGGTTATATAACCGGTCACGTTATAAACTCTTCCGGAAATAATCAGCCAGCAATTTCCTGGGTTATTATGCTTGGCAACTTCAGAAGCAGTCAGAGTCAGATTGGCCGGAGCTGATATTGAGCTTGGACTGGAAGCTGCAACTGGCGGACGGGTTGGGATTAAAACGGTACCACTATCGGTATTTGGGGCAATTGTTTTTCGCGGACCGGGTATGGACTGACCTAATTTTCCAATCAGGTATTGATTAAGCATCCCAAATGCCACAGATGAGTGTTTTTCCCCTGGGTTTTTTCCCTGAGTGGCAAACCCTACACTTCCGTCTTTGCCGCAAAACGGTTTCATGGCCTCGGTTCCCCCCGGATGGTCCACTAGAAATTTTGTAAAAGAATACACCGAGCCGTCGATTATCATCCAGCAATCGCTTTCGGTGGCGTGTTTGCCAACCAGCTCAGCCGTAAGAACTATCATTTGCACTTCTCCTGGAGCATCTGAAATTAAATCTGAATTAGCAGTTTCGGTAGCAGCAACAAAATCTTCTTTTACACTCGAAGTCGTTCCGAAGGTTTTCACAAAAAATTCCGCCATCAATAACGCCGAAGAGACAGTCAAAGACAGTACCAACCACACCGCTGTAAATATTTTTAATTTGCCAGTCATTAGCAGACTATTATATAAAATTCACCCAATTTATGTTTAGATTGACTATAATAAATTCATGAATGCAACTGGAAAGCTTTTAGGTAAATCCGGCCCCCTGATAATCACGTTTTTAGCCCTGCTGCCCGTGTTGTTTTGGCTGCCGTTTTCCGACTTTTCCTCTCCCTCCAAAATATGGCTTAGTACTGGCCAATTTGCCGGACTGGCAGGGTATTCCTTGTATGCCCTAAACATCATTCTTTCGGCCAGGTTCAGGTTTACCGAAAATCTGTTTGTCGGATTAAACCGGGTTTACATTTTTCATCATTTAGTTGGCATCGTAGCCTTTGTATTAATGCTGTACCATCCGCTGGGCATTGCGTTTTCCTACCTTTATATTTCACTTTCAGCCGCAGCCGGTATTTTGATCCCGTCATTGTCCAATGTTCCTGTTCTTTTTGGTATCCTGGCTCAGTTAACTACCGAAGTCCTGATTGTTTTGACTCTTTATGTCCGCCTCGAATACAATTTTTGGAAGAGGACTCATCAGTTTTTAGGTGGAGCTCTTTTTTTAGCCAGTCTGCACGTTGTTTTGATCGGTAGCACTCTGGATCAGAGCCTGCCGTTAAAACTCTACTTATACGCTCTTGCGGCGGTATCTTTGTCCTGCTTTACTTACCGAACTCTTCTGGGCCGGATCTTGGTGAAAAAGCGGGCCTACATAGTCGAAAAAGCGGCCGCACTCACCCAAGACATTCAGGAGATAGTTCTTAAGCCGGAGTCAGGAAAGCCCATTATTTTTCACCCCGGTCAGTTTGTATTTGTCGAGCCCCAAGCCAGGGGAGTGCCCAAAGAATCACACCCCTTCTCCATTGTTTCTGCCAGAAATTCTGACCGGTTGGTTTTTGCCAGTAAGTCTGTTGGGGGCTTTACCGAAACTCTTAAGCTGATAACCCCCAGAACCAGGTTTTTAGTTGAAGGTCCCTTCGGACGCTTCAGCTACGACTATTTCCCCAACTCCCATCAATTGTGGATAGCCGGAGGCATCGGGGTAACGCCGTTTATTAGTATGGCCAGAAGTCTTAAACCTGATCCAGGGTCAAAAATAGATTTGTATTACCTGGTTAAAGAGGAATCAGAAGCTGTGTACGTTAGAGAGCTAAAACAAATTTCCCAGGATGTACCTAATTTTCATTTCGTTCTTCATGATAGCTCTAAAAAGGGGAGACTGACAGTTGATTCTCTTTCTAAAGACCTTCCTGATTTGGTCCAGAAGGAAATATTCATTTGTGGGCCGCCAGCCATGATGTCAGCTTACAAAAAGCAATTTTGCGAAATGAAAATCAGTTCCTTCCGCATTCATTCCGAAGAATTCTCCCTAAATTAAAAACAAGCTTAACGAATCCGAACAATTGCCGGTGTCTTTACCAAAGTTCCAGTGTATAATCGTTTCATGGCCAAAAGAGCAACCGGAGTCGGAAAACACGGAAAAATTCGCAATCACAAAACAGCCAAACGGCTGGAGGTCAAACGTTTGATGCTAATTGAGAAAAATAGCCAGCACAGAAAACATAACCGAAAAATAAACCCCGAAAGACTAAAGCCGCAATTGTAGGTTAGGATTCAGTTTTCCCCCTTGATTAATCTCCCGGTGTCTTGTAATAATCAAGAAATCAATTTATTGCCATACAGATGAGTTTTTCAAAATTAAGATTCGTTTTCAACTGTTTTGCCCTGACCGTAATATTTTCTGTTTTTAGTATTTCCCCTGCCATAGCCGCTACCCGACAGACCCCGCTTATTATTAACCATAATCAGGTTTCTGAGTTCGACTCTCTGACCCCGGATCAGATAAGCTCGGCCTCAGCCCTTCGGCTGTTAGTCAGAGTAGCCTCAGTCGGAGGTCGAATTGGTCACTCCCTTTTGGTTCCGGACGGTACATACACCGGGCTTGAACAGCTAAAGATTGACTTCCCGCTGATGAATTTAAATAGAGATAACTGGTTTTTTGAGCCCCGGGGGAATCCGGGTTGGCAACTCAAGCTCACCGATATTAACAATCAAGTTGCAGGCCGCTATAACAGTTTTGACATTTTCTCCATGAAGTTTTGCTATATCGACTATATGGCTAGTGCTTCGTCATATCTGGACACAATTTCCAATTTGGAACAGGCCAACCCCGACAAAACCTTTATTTATTGGACCATGCCTATTAAGTCTATTCCATATTCCTCAATAGTAGAACAAATCCAAAGGGATGCCTTTAACCAGCAAGTCAGAGACTATGCCCTGCAAAATAACAAAATCCTCTATGACATTGCAGACATTGAAGCTTATGACTACACAAATATGCTTCCCACTACTTACACTTCAACCGAATATGGAACTTTGCCCAATTACTTACTGTTAAGCCAGGGCGGTTATACCAGTGACGGTGGCCATCCGGCCCCGGGAGAACCCAGGAAAATATTGGCTAAAGCAGTCTGGGTCATGATGTCTTACCTGGCTTCTTCGACCACGCCTGCTCCCACACCCACCCCAACCCCTACCGCCATTCCGACTCCCACTGAGATTCCCACTCCTACTCCTACTCAAACGCCTTCCCCGACTCCAACCTCAATTCCTACCACCGCACCGACACCCACTTCGGTTCCTTCCCAGACTCCGACACCAACTCCCACGCCAGATCCCACTATTACCCCTACACCCATGCCGGGATTTGTTCCCCTGGTTTCAACGGACAATCTCTCAGCTCTTTCTCGAAACGGAATAGCCAAAGGCACCGTATATTTTGAAGACCGGGATTATCAGGCAGTTCTTACTCCTTCATCCTTCAACTTACCCGGTCAAATGCAGTTTCTGCCTTCCACTTGTGTCTACAACTACACTACCACTCTAACCCGGATGAAGTGTCAGATTTACGGTCCCGCCGAATTGGGAACTTACCAATCTTCAATCACTGCAACCGACCAGACCGGTCTTACGAGTACAAAAGACATTAATATAACCATCAGCCTCTGGTCACCTTAAAATAACTTCACCTGGGGTAAGTATCTACAGCCGGGGATTAAGCTTGACACCGAATAATTTACATTACATACTTCAATCAGTGAGCAAAAGACAGGGTTTCCTAAGCTTAGGGTTGTTAACGGTTTTTTTGTTGGTCATGCTATATGTTGTCAGTATCCCCACTAGGTTAAGTTCCAGTGCTAAAACGGCTTCCGAGGAAACAATTGTCATCAGTTTAGTTCAAGGATGGAACAACCTTAGTCTTCCGCTCAATCTAAATCTGACCGCTTCCGATCTTTGCGCGCTCGTGCCAGAAATGACTGACATCTACACTTTCAACAGCGTCTGGACTGGCTATTATGGTTGTAAGAAAACAGCCCATGTCGATTACTCCCTAGTGCCATACAAAGGGTACATCGTTTATTTGACTGCCCCTCAAAGCTTTACGTTGACAGGTACCAGGTATCCATTCTCGGTTTACGAATGGGTTCTGGGGCCCAATTATGTAGGATTCGATACCAGTAAGCAGCGCCTGGAGGCAAAAAAGATTTGCGCCCAAAAATTTACCAGTCCTTTAGAAATAATTTCAATCTCTAGAAAGCCGGCTGAAGCTGCCGGAAACTGGTCTTACTGGGAGACGTATGATTGCAGTTCTCCGACTGTCCCAAGTTTTGAGATCAAACAAGCTGACGCTTACTTTGTAACCGTTCAAAACCCAACCAAACCAGAAAAAACCAATTCCTCTCCGGCTAGATTGCCCAACAGAATCTAAACCTCCCAGCCTGCGGTTCAATATTTTAAACATTAAAGGGGTCTTTGAACAATCATCCATCCTTAATACATCCTCTATATAAATGTGCGCGAATCTATAAGATATAATCACGCAGATGACAAAAGGGGAGTTGGTTATACATTTTGGAGACGTATTCATCCATCGCTTCAGGGGCGATAGGTCAACGTATGTAATATTGGACTTAGGCCAAGAGGACTGGTTTTACGCTGCACAGGTGATGAAAATCGACGGTAAGGAAGCCTTAGGGCTCCCTGGAACATCAGAAAAAGATAGTGTTGAAAGAATGATTGGAAGGTGGAATTTGGCTAGAATAACTAATGCAATTAACAACAATTTTGGAGCCACCGAGAGAGTGCTAAGAATTCTGGAGGAAAACGAAAAAAGTCCTCCGCGAAAGATAAGATAGGTAAATGGTTGCCTGAGGAGTAATATTAGGACATCAAACGTGTCAAATGTAACTATGAGCCTATATTACAAATAAAGTATTGAAAAAATGCTAGGAAGTGAACACAACTGTTCAGAATCAGAAGATGCGTTAGTAAATCCTAGAATTAAGCAGTGGAAGGAAGATACGTGGAATTCGATAGCAACAATGACCCAAACTCCAACTGGGCTGCCAGATGATCGAATTGATTTTGGTAGAAACTCCCTCACCCTTAAGTATTCTGGTTGTACCTCACCTACTAATATCGGTCTTCTGTTAGACGACTACGTCGCTGCGGTTGATCTGGGAATTATAAGTGAGGAAATAGCCTGTAAAGGTATCGCTCAAATAATAGCTTCAGTGCAGAGTATGAAACGGCCGATGGGTATGCTCCCTAATAAAATAAGTGTAGTTACCGGCGAACCTGTCTTGGTAGATCCATACTCCGGATGTGATGTGCCGCAAATTATTTCCTCGGTAGAAATGGGTTGGTTTTTGCTCGGATTGGAAATTACCAAACAAGCCTTTCCCCAATTTGAATCACAAATTAACCCTTTGATTTCGGAAATGAATTTTAAACCGCTCTTTGATGAAAGTACCGGATTGTTTTTCGGACACATTTGCCTGGAAACAGGCGAAAAATCACCACACCATTATGATTTACAAAATTCTGAAACGCGGATTCTTGCATATCTGGCAGACATAATGGGTTTATCCAGCAAAGAATGTCTGTCCAAATTGGTTGGTCGCCCTGCGTGTGCACCACGAACTAATAACAACGGTTTAGATGTGGTTCCCAGTTGCGGAGGAACCATGTTTGAAGCTGCCTGGCCAATGCAATTTTTCCGGGGGGAATTGACATCACCACCCAGACGCAATAATCATTTCATCTACATGCAAAGACAGCTCATGTATGGGGGGGTTGATTGTTGTGTTAACCCTTCATTGGAAGAAGCTGATCTGGACCCAAGACACAGAAGTACAGAAGACAGTGAGGCTCAATATCCTTACGAACTTTTTGGTATACCGGAACTTGGGGTATTTCCCTATCACCTCAATGGCGTAAGAAATCCTCAGGCCAGTCTGTTGGCTTTACCCTTGTTATTCAATGAAGCCGTAAACAATCTTACCTGGCTACAAATTAACTTCCCTGCAATATATAAAGAAGATTTTGGTTTTATGGATGCTGTTGACATTCGCAAAAAAAAACGCAGAGTAGCTATCACTCAAATTTTTCCAACTCAAGCAGCGGCATTCCTTGGAATTTTCAACCGCCTAACAAACTGGAAAATGCACGACTATGTAGATGCAGTTCAGCCACAACTGACATCTTTATTGGAAAATCCTGCCTTTTTTTACTGTGACCCCGATGGGATTTGAACCCATGTGTGCGGGATGAAAGCCCGCTATCCTGAACCAGGCTAGATGACGGGGCCAGGTTACCTAATTTTATCACGGGAAGCGGCTGCATTTTGGATTAAAGCCGCCCTGAGTAATATATACCGATGTTGTGGATACGTGAGCTCAAACATGGCCGCAATCCAGGGAAGCCATTTTGTGGCCTCAATCTCATCTCCTGGCGTAATAATCAGCTCGCGAGGGTCGATAATGGCCGTAAACCAGTGCGTAGTTTTCAATACGTTTACCCCTTCGTATGGATAACGATGAACAGTCGGACCAACACTTCGAAGAGAATCCGGATTCACCCTAGCTCCCGTTTCCTCAAGCAGTTCTCTGGTCGCAGTATCAGCTAAAGTCTCCCCCTGGTCAAACATCCCCTTGGGAAATCCCCAGTAATCTGTTTTTACCAGCAAAACATTTGGATTTAAGTGTCTAAACGTTGGTGCAGCGCCAAATACCACAACTCCAGCAGCGGTAGGAAACTTGATCACTTCACTGCCCATACCGAATTATACCCTATAGGCCTAGTTTAAACAATATTTTATCAAGTGGAGAATTTATCAAAAAAAAACTATAATTAGCGTGTTTGTGAGGGGCGGTAGCTCAGTTGGTAGAGCACTAGCCTTTTAAGCTAAGGGTCCTGGGTTCGAGTCCCAGCCGCCTCACATAAGTAGATACAGGACTAAAATTGGTGAAATCGATTATATTATTGTATAATTAATGTATGAGCCCCGAAGCACCACGATTAGAAGCTAAGGACCACAGCAAGGATCATAACGGCCGAGGCAGAGAAAAAGGTGATGACAAAAGACATTATCAGAAACCGAAAACAAAACGCCAAATCAAAATAGAAAAAAATGGTAGGGGCTGCTAGTGTAGCGGCATCTTGAAGCATTAGATTCTGGCTCACAAGACCTATAGTTTGACAATAAGCGTATTCCTTGGTAGAATCTCGATATGGAAATTGATACGTCGGAAAAGCTAAAAGATTTGTTAGGCGATCCAAACAAGTTCGCACAAATTAGATTAAGGTTTGGTGTACGTGCTGAAAAAACCATCAATGTTTCGGGTGATCAGGTCAAACTTATTGAATCAGTTTTAAGGATAATTGACCAACGAACAGGCAGAGTTGTCGGTCAAGCATTTGGACATGTTGAACCAGATGGACAAAAAAGCACCTAATTTATGTTTCAGTAGATTTAAGTAATTTCCTTTAAATATTATTAATTTCAATAATGGCAACTAAGAAAGAAAATGGTATAACCGACTCCGAAAGGATAGGAGCTCTGATGGGAAATGCCATAGAGTCCATGATTTTTCCCATTTCTCTTTTAAAATTAAGAGATGCCCATCTTGAATCTATATACAAAAGCGTAATTAAGACTCAGCGAGAGACTATGGCTGAATACTACTTCGATTCATATGCAAGGGCTGGTAGGATAAGGGACATTCGTTTTGACGACCCTGGAGAGGAAGAAATTATTAAAAATCCAAATCCTCAGCCGAATACAGTAGATTTATATTGGTCAAAACAGACGAAGTGGGCTAAAGCTGTCATATCTGGTGGCTTAGTTGCAGCTCTAGACCGTGGAGATGATTACAATGAGGCTTTAACAACTTTGGTGCTGAATCTTTATACGGAAAAATTCAAAAAAGGTTTAAACAAAATCCGAGCCAGACAAGATCATGTAAACTGGTAAATAAGCAATGTCGAATTACGATTCCTTTTAATCGTAAATGAATCGCATGCACCCACCTGCGAACGAGCAGGAAGAGTTAAACATTATTGTCTTTACAATTAATTGGTGGTATATAGTTTCTATGGCTGTATTTCCAGGAGAATCTGATAAGAGACAAAAAGAACCGTCCGCACTTGATTTGATACTGGCAAAATTAGCTACTAGTTTATCATTAGACACCCAATTTAATAGAAAAACGGCGGAAATGATTGATTCACAAATCGAAAAAAAGGAAAAAGAACTTCAAGCTAGAGCCTCAGATCAAAATCGTACTTAATATAAAGCTACTTCTCTTTATATTATCTCAGGTTTTAAATAAGCTGACATTTCTTTATAAACTAATCTAACTCCATTAATAATTGTAATAAATACATTCGAGACAGAATAATCTGTATTCACCAAATATTACTAAATTCTTGCTATTTAAAAAAAACAATTTAAAATACAGGCAATGAACAAAGAAGGTCATGTGGATGCCGTTATGACGATGTCTTGCAGCAACTGCAGCAATAATCCCAATTGCCCACTTAAACGCTTTGAGCAAGAATTTAACAGGTCGAAAAGAAATCAAGCTGCTCTTAATCGATTA
>MEXR01000002.1:0-4565 GCA_001773775.1 Candidatus Amesbacteria bacterium RIFOXYB1_FULL_44_23
TGTTAAATTCTTTGCTGCCACCATACCTAACAGAAATACCCAAAAAGCCAGCGTAGGAATTCTCACCAGCTCCTCAAATGCCAAAGGCTTGATGTAGTAGTCTCTATACAAAAACCACATTTGGATGGTTAGTAAAGATATCATCACCCATTTGTTACTGATAAAAGATATTAACCGGTGCAAAATCGGAAAAATTAAATAAAACACCACAATAGCCGGAATAAAATACAATTGGTACGAAGCTCCGCCGTACAAAATTAATCTGGGTAAATTGGACAGGTCCTGAGGGTACACCCACAGACTATAAATTAGGCTCCAAACCACATACGGCACGAATATTTTTTTGACTCTTCTGGATAAATAAGCCGCATAACTTTCGTCTTTGTGGTTTAACTCCAGCACAAATCCGGAAATCATAAAAAACAAAGGCACGGCAAATCGGGAAATTTGATTGCTAAATATTGCCACCGGCAGAGTAATGAGGTCGTCTTGTCCGAACTGCAAAATCTTCGTACTGGTGTGAATAAGTATCACGGCCAATATCGACACCGTGCGCATAGCATCTATCGCCACATCATACGTTGGTTTTTTCATGGGCTGGGTGTGGAAGTCGGGGCAAAAGTAGGGGATGGTACCGGGGTAGGTGTGGGAGCTCCGACATAATCCTGGCGCATCGATATTTCCACGGATCGGTTTCCCACATTGCCTTTGTCATCCGTCGCCCGCACGTCAATTTTGTGATATCCCTCAGACACGTTTGGTAATGTTACTTCGCTCACATTTCCGGATCCGGTATATTTTAATTGCCCGTCTAAAATGTACTCGACCTTGGTCACCGGATTGCTGTCGGTTACTTCCGCTTTTATGTGCAGGTCGTTACTGTTTATTCTGGCTCTGTCGGACGGATCGGTAATAGTTACCCAGATCTGCGTACTGTTGCAGTAATCGGTTGGCGGATGATACTTCGGCTCGGATTGTGCAGCCAGCCAAGCCAGAATTCCTTCCTGCCATTTATTACCTTTGTTGGCCGTTTCATAAGGGTCTTCTTCCTTAAAATATAAAGCTTCCCGTTCCTCATAATTTCCGGAGGCAATATCAACCGGAGTAGCCAGTTTTCCCTCTCCCTTACACACTTTGATCTTCTTGTGTACGGGATCATCCGCCCAGGGTTCGGTACCTTTAATAAAGAACTCATTTTTAGCCTCAAAACCGTCGTGTACTCTGTAGCCGGAAATCTTATCCACATCTACAGTCATTATTTCGGATGGTACATTAAATTTTTCATCCGATTTTCCCTTTAGTACCACATCGGTAATCTGTCTCCAGATGGGTGAGGCTCCGGTTACTCCGGACGCCACCTGTTTCATGGCCGAATTGTCGTTATTTCCCACCCAAACTCCGACGATAGTCGAAGGCGTCCAGCCAATCGTCCAATTATCCCGCTTGTCGTTTGTGGTTCCGGTTTTTACCGCTACCGTTTTGCCGGGAACTTCCAATTGGCTTCTGACGCCGAAAGTAATTTTTCTGGCTTCCGGATCGGACAATATCGAAGAAACAATAAACGCTTCGCCGGCCGTTAAGACTTGTCTGCCTTTAGTTTCCTTCCATTCCTCCAAAGTATTTCCATTAATGTCGGTGACTTTCAAAATACCCACAGGATCAACTCTTAATCCGCCGTTGGCAAATCCGCTGTAAGCCGAAGCCATATCCAGTAATCTGACCTCTCCGCCTCCCAAAGCGATTGACAGCCCGACTCTTTTTAGTAGCTCAGCCGTCGGCTCCAGTGATCCGAATCCCATTTCGTAAGCCAAAGTTAACATATCTTTAATCCCCACCAGTGACACCATTTTTACCGCCGGGACGTTAAGTGAATTTCCCAAAGCTTCCCGCACCAGTACCGGCCCCCGGAATTTTCCGTCATAATTTTCCGGCACATATTCCGGCTTGTCTCCACCCGGAAAAGAAGTTTTGGTATCCATCAACAGGCTTGAAGCCGTATAGCCTTTTCTAAGTGCGGTAGCATACACCACCGGCTTAATTGCCGAACCCGGCTGTCTTAAAGCCGTCACTACATTGTATTTGCCGTCATAGTCCGGATCACCCCAGTTTTTACTTCCTACCATCGCTAAAACTTCTCCGGTTTTTACATCCAGGACTACGGCCGCCCCGTTATTAATGTTCAGGTGTTTTACTTTTGCCACCTGATCAGTCACTATCTGCTGAGCTTTTTCCTGGATTTCCAGATCCAGCGAAGTGGTCACTCTCAGTCCGCCCTGCTCGACTACTTTTTCTCCGTACTTGCCTTCCAGCTGTTGTTTAATCCAAAACACAAAATGCGGCGCTTTTAAGGTTCCCGACTGGGTAGCAATCGGCACGGCTGACAAAGTAGCCGTAATGGTTTTTTCTTCATCCGCGGTTATGTATCCGTCTTCCCTCATTCTTTTGGCTACTTCCTTGGCTCTCTCCACATACAATGTCCCCGTAAAAGGCGAGTACCTGGAAGGGGATTGCGGAAGACCGGCCAGAATAATGGCTTCAGGAAGGGTTAAATCTGAAACACTCTTTTGGAAATATTGGGTGGCCGCTTCTCCCACTCCCCAGGCTGTGCCGCCATAAGGCACTTCATTTAAGTACATCTGCAATATTTGATCCTTACTGTATTTACTTTCAACCTGCAGCGCCAAAATAAACTCTTTTAATTTTCTGGTAATGGTTCTCTCGTCGGTTAACAGAACATTTTTGACCAGCTGTTGGGTCAGGCTTGAGCCTCCGATTACCCGACGTTTGAAAATTATGTTGTAAACAATTCTAAATGGAGTCAGTGGATCGACTCCGGCGTGGGTATAAAAGCTCTTATCCTCAACTGCCACCGTAGCTTTTTTCAAACTGTCCGGGATAGCCGCCCACTCAACCGGAGTGCGCCGCTGATCCGAAAACACATCGTAAAGCAGCTCTCCTTTTCGATCAAAGATCTTGGTCGAAAAACCCTCCCTGCGAACGATCTTATCCGGACTGGGCAGATCTTTGGCAAAATACGCAAAAATGATTAGTAGAACCACCACACCGACCGCAATTGACCCCAGTACCGCCCACAGTACCCAGACCATATTTTTCGACCATGACATTCTTCGCCTTCTGCCTAGGTATTTCATTTGTTTATCTTCCCACACATCATACCAATTCAATTCACGCATTGTAGAATAAACCTTCCATCAATATAATACCAAATATGAGCCTTTCTAAAAAGAAACGGCGACTTTTTTCAATTATTATAGTCGTCAGTTCCCTGGCTTTGCTCCTGGGAACTTTTCTTCCGTATCTGGCCTACATGGGCTAAATCTTATGTTGGTTGATTCTCCGGTAACTTCACTTCCGGCAGTAGGGGAGTCGACTGCCGGCAAACTGGCCAAACTAGGCATCAATTCCGTTTTTGATTTGCTATATCATCTGCCTTTTCGTTACGAAGACCGCTCCCTGATCTCAAATGTAAAACAGGTCCAGGCCGGGGAAGCAGTTACGATCATAGGCCAGATCTCCGGCATAAAAAATGCCTATACCAAAACCGGCAAAATCATTCAGCTGGCCAGCATTACCGATGACTCCGGATCGCTGTCAGTTCTCTGGTTTAACCAGCCATTTTTGCAAAGAGTCCTGAAAAAAGGCCAACAGGTGGCCCTTTACGGTCATGTTGATTTTTATCAAAACAAACCCGCTTTAATGTCTCCTGATTATGAAATTCCCCGCTCCGACGGATCGCTTTTGCATATGGGAAAAATCGTACCCATTTACCCCGAAACCGCCAGGTTAACTTCCAAATGGCTGCGCACCAGATTTTCCGCCTTGCTAAATAACCTGCCCACTTCAGAAATCCTGCCTCCTAATCTGATTTCTCCCAATTGGTCCCAGGCTTTAAAACTGGTCCACCAACCGGAATCTTTAGAAAAAGTACTCCTGGGCAAAAAAAGACTGGCCTACGACGAGCTCTTTCTGCTTCAGCTGGCCGCTCAACTTCGAAAAAAAAGCTGGGGCAAAACCAAACTAAGTCACCCGTTTAGTATCGACCAGGATCGGGTGCTGCAGTTTATTAACACTCTGCCGTTTTCCCTTACCCCGTCCCAAAATCAGTCCATTAAAGATATCTTAAGTGATTTAGCCTCAACTAAACCCATGAACCGGCTTTTGGAAGGTGACGTGGGCAGTGGAAAAACCGTTGTCGCCGCCGTTGCCGCTTATGTAACTCAGCTCAATGGATTTCAAACTCTGCTCATGGCACCGACCCAGATTCTGGCCACTCAGCATTTTCAAACCCTTACCGCCCTGTTCCACCCCCTAAACATTAATGTCTCGCTTCTGACGGGTTCTTCTAAACTGACCACCGAAAAATCTGCCACCTGCAACATTTTTGTCGGAACCCACGCCTTGCTCTCAACCAAAAACCAAAACCTATATCAAAAAGTCGGATTGGTCGTTATTGACGAGCAACACCGCTTTGGCGTCGCTCAGAGAAGTTTAGCCGCCAAACTGGGTTCCAGTCCTCACACTCTCACCATGACCGCCACTCCCAT
>MEXR01000002.1:4588-4771 GCA_001773775.1 Candidatus Amesbacteria bacterium RIFOXYB1_FULL_44_23
TGTTCGGCGATCTCGATCTGTCAGTACTAAGCGACAAACCGTTAGGACGTAAAACGATCAAAACCTGGGTGGTTCCGGAATCCAAACGTGGCAGTGGTTATGCCTGGATCCAAAAGGAAATCATCACTCCCGGTCAGCAGGTTATTTGGATTTGCCCTTTTATTAACGACAGTGAGACTCTCA
>MEXR01000002.1:4867-7389 GCA_001773775.1 Candidatus Amesbacteria bacterium RIFOXYB1_FULL_44_23
ACAAAGACGAAATCATTTCCCGCTTTAGGGCAGGGGATTACCACATCTTAGTTGCCACTCCGATTGTGGAAGTAGGTTTAGACATTCCCAACGCTACCCTGATGGTCATCGAGGGAGCTGAACGGTTTGGCCTGGCCCAACTTCATCAAATGCGCGGTCGGGTAGGCAGAAGCGACCTGCAGTCATACTGTCTGTTGTTTACCACAACTGACACCGAGTCGAAACGACTTAAAGCCCTGGAACAGCATTCATCAGGACTGCAGTTGGCTGAAATCGATCTTAAGCTGCGTGGCCCTGGAGAAGTTTATGGAGACGCCCAGCACGGATTCCCGCAATTTAAAGTCGCCGATTACTCTGATGTGGCCTTAGTTGAAAAAGCTGCAGCCGATGCCAAAGCCACCCTTCCCGTCCTTGATCAATATCCTTTATTGAAAAAGCTCATCAAAGAGGATAAAATAACCTTAATTCAACCGAATTAATTTTATATGACCCCGCTAACAAAAAAACGTCATTCAACCGCCCGTCAGGGAAAACGCCGGGCCAGTATCAAGCTTACCCTTCCCACTTTAGTGGCTTGTTCCAACTGCCACAAACCCACCCGTTCTCACGCCGCTTGTTCATATTGTCACTTCTACAAAGGTCAAAAGGTCGGTTAATCGTGGTACAATCTCGCTTCTGTCTTGCGTTTTGTGCAAGTTCGGACTTAGACTGGAACATACAATGAAAACTACCACCGACCCCAGACACCGCCACCGGGTGCGTCTGATGCAACATCTTTATTCTTCCGCGGTCCAAAACAGACCCGACACTTTCGTAACCCTGATCTGGGAAAAACTTTCGACGATCGATGCTTTAGTTGCCAAAGCCGCCCCGGAGTGGCCGATTGATAAACTCAACCCGGTCGATTTGGCCATCCTGCGTCTGGCCATCTTTGAACTCACCGTTGACAAGTCTACTCCCTACAAGGTTATTATTGACGAAGCTATCGAACTCGCCAAGGAATTTGGCGGGGAAAATAGCAGCAAATTTATTAATGGCGCCCTGGGAAACATCGTCCAGGATCCCGCCCTCGGACCCTTTTCATGAATCCCAACCTCTCCCACGCCATCATGCTGTTTCTGGCTAACGAATTTCACATGTCTCCCGAAGACGTCCTGCCGGATAGCGACCTGGCCTTAGACTTTGATTTGACCCCCGAACAGATATCTGACCTTTTGGACCGGATGCAGGACGCCCTTGATTTCATTCTTCCCGAGGATAAAATTGCCGACATCCATACCATATCTGATTTATTACAAGCCCTTAACCCTGAAAACGAAGCTCATGAATCTGACTGATTTCATCAAATCCGAAGGTTTTATCAAACTGGCATTCACTCACCGTTCTTATTGTAACGAACACTCAGGTTTAACCTCCAATGAGCGTCTGGAATTTTTAGGGGATTCCGTTCTGTCCCTGGTCATCTCCGACCGGCTTTACCGTCTGCTTCCCGACGCCCCTGAGGGAGAACTAACCGCCCGCAGGTCATATCTGGTTCAAACCACCAGCCTGGCCGCCAAATCTCTGGATTTGGGTTTTGACCAAAAACTACTACTTAGTAAAGGCGAAGAAGATTCGGGCGGCCGGAAAAACCCCGGGCTTCTGGCCAACACTTTTGAGGCTATTTTAGGAGCCATTTTCCTTGATTCCGGAATAGAGGCCTGCTACCGCTTTCTAGACGAAATTTTCCCGGACTCCGACATTCTCTCCGAAAAAATTAAGATTAAAGATCCCAAAAGCCTGCTTCAGGAAAAAGCTCAGGCTGCCGGTTGGGGCACTCCGGTTTACGATACCGTCGAAGCCATCGGCCCGGATCATGCTAAGCAATTCACCATCAGCGTCACCGTTAACGGCACCTCGCAAGCCCAGGGGACTGGCCCCAGTAAACAAAAGGCCGAACGGGACGCCGCAGCTCTGGCTATTCAAAAGCTGTTCCCAGGCACTGATCTATGTTAAAATAACCGCTATGCTTAAGATTAAGCTGCAACCGTTCGGCAAAAAAAACGCTCATACCTATCGCATTGTCGTAGCTGAGGAAAACACCAAGCTCACCGGCAACTGCCTGGCTAATCTTGGTCACTACATTGCCACCTCCAACAGTCTGACTATTGATAAAAAAATGGCTCAAACCTGGATTGCCAAAGGCGCCATCCCCACTGACCGGGTCAAAAAACTACTGGCAACCAAGTAACCATGGAAGACTTCCTAAAATTCATCATCACCCCGCTTCTGTCTGAACCCAAACATCTGCAAATCACTTCGACCGATAACTCCATCACTATTAAAGTGGGCGATCCGGATGTGGGCCGAATTATCGGCAAGCAAGGCAACGTCATAAACGCCATCCGGACTTTATCCAGAACCTACTGCGCGATTCATCAGTTGCCTCCGATCAATATTCTTCTGTTAACCCCGCCGGCTCCGGCCGCATCACAGCCTGCTCCTGCTACCAAGAGCTGATTTCAACAAGTCCCTCGGTTGAC
>MEXR01000002.1:7404-7609 GCA_001773775.1 Candidatus Amesbacteria bacterium RIFOXYB1_FULL_44_23
ACTTCCTGATTGTATTCCGGCAAATCCATGCCCACCTGTGAAGCCACACTTTGCCACGCCGACCAGGCCGACTCCACTGTGACTGTCGCTTTATTTTCTTTGTATTCTACGGTCGCGACTTTGATAAGTGGCTTCAATTTTTGTAGCGATTCCATAAGTAAAATCACATTTTCATAACTGGATTCGTTATATACCACAGTAAGTG
>MEXR01000003.1:0-505 GCA_001773775.1 Candidatus Amesbacteria bacterium RIFOXYB1_FULL_44_23
GTCTCTCTTTCCGTCAGTTTGTCACGCCGATTGGCAGACTCTTCCATGGCCGCGTACCTTTCTCGACTACCTGCCTGGATTTGTAGTTCGCGCACGCCCGGCGTGAACGCAATTTCTGCAAATGCATTTCCCATCAACGATCTCCTTGAAAATTAGAAACCCGGAAGGATTGGGTGAGATAAGTGTCATCCATTTCCATTTTTATTTGAATAAGTCAAAATAGAACTACTTAATTTCCAATATGGAAATAATTAAATGGACAAGTTCAGAACCCTTGAAATATTTATTGCGGTGGCAGAAACCGAGGGCTTTGCGGCTGGCGCGAGAAAATGCAGGCTTTCAGCACCGGTGGCCACCAAGGCGATTTCTGAATTGGAAGCTTCGCTGGGTGTTCGCTTGCTGAACCGCACCACACGGCAGGTGAGCCTGACTGATGCTGGGCAGCGCTACCTGGTGGATGCGCGTCGCATTGTGGAGGAACTCAAAGAAGCTGATGCTTCAGTAA
>MEXR01000003.1:650-20871 GCA_001773775.1 Candidatus Amesbacteria bacterium RIFOXYB1_FULL_44_23
ATAATACTGGCTAGACCCTTAATCGCTTCCGGTTCTAGGTTTGATTCAGCAATAGAGACTTCTCGGGATACTGTATTAGAACCTGTTTTAAGAGCCATTATAAATCCTACAAGTCCAGGGACTGACGCTTCAGTAAGCATGTGGCCGATATACGTTGCGTTAAATAGACGGGCGGTACTGATGTCATCTAGTACAGAATTTAACCCATCCAATAAGAGTTGATCGTTTGTTGTTAGTTTTCTGCCGTTAATTGCCGCCCGCTCCAGCACGTGGACAAACCCAGTAAGTGACATTTCAGAATTATCTGGGTCAGGATACATCGAGAGGACCTTTTCTACCTGGCCGGGATCGTATTTGCCCTTCGGATCCAGCCTTCGAGCAAGGTCACATCTTCTGTTTTTTTTAGATTGGTCTTTTTCAGGCATATTTTGGGTAAAAAAAAACGCCTCTCGGCGCATTCATTCAGGCAGGCTGTGAAAAAAATAAAGCAATCATTGGGTTTTATTTCTTGATAAGGTGAGAAGGATGATACAACCAAATAATCCCACTGTCAAGATGCTTTTGTTCCACTATAGAAACAGAGGTCAGTTTATCTGCTCACGAGATGGGGTGATTGCGACTCATCGTAAAAACTACCATTTAGGCAGATACAAACCACTCAAGGCCAAATTCCGCAAATTACGGCACCGTTAAAGCACTTCTATCAATGCGTTGACTTCTTGCCCGAATTTCCTGCGTATGCTTTTTTTAAAGCAGCCAGGTCAAGCTTCTTCATTGGCATTAAAGCTTGGGTAACTCGGTCAATTTGTTCGCGACTTCCGCTACTCATCATTTCGTCTAATTCTTTGGGTACAATTTGCCATGACACTCCGTATTTGTCTTTAAGCCAGCCGCACTGTTCAGATTCGGGCACGGCTGATAATTTTTCCCAATAATGGTCTACCTCTTTTTGGTTCTCGCACTCTACCATCAAAGATACAGCCTCATTAAACTCAAATTCATGCATCCTGGCGCTGTCCATAGCTGAAAACCACTGTCCTTCAAGTTTAAAGTCGGTAAACATCACAGCTCCTTCTTTTTCTGGTTTCATTTCGGCAGGATACGTAACCAGCATGCCTCGTTTTGAATTGTTAAAGATAGACATGTAGTAATCGGTTGCTTCTTCCGCTTTGCCGCAGACATCTTTGACAAACAGAAGTGAGGGAATTATTGTTGGTCTTTTCTCTCCTTCAGGGTTAGTCAGGATTAACTGCCAGGACAGCCCGTATTTATCCTGAAGCCAGCCATACCGCTCACTGAACGGATATTTATCAATCTCCATCAGGGCTTTTCCGCCCTCCATCAGCTTCTCCCACACGGTGTCAATCCGGGTTCGAGCTTCGCTGTCTTGAGCCGGGTCAAAGTTGACCGTAAATGAAATTGACGGATTGAACTTAAAAAGCGGCCCCGCACTTATCGCCATAAACGAATATCCCCAGACAGAAAATGAAACAATGTCCGTATCTCCGGACGGGGTATCGTGTAAGGTGACTACGCTCGAAATTTTTGAATCAGGAAACACGGATGTATAAAACTCAGCAGCCTCTCTGGCCTGCTTGTCATACCATAAATGTGGAATTATTTTTTGCATTTTTGTATCAATCGGTATTTAAATGATTTTCGCCTTCAGTATATTTCTTAAAGTTGTTTAAAACGGCTTGCCAACCTGTTTTTTGCATCTCCTCGGGATTTTCGTTTTCAAGCTCAAAAGTTTGAGTAATCATTACTCCCTCGGGTACTTCAGAAAACACTACTTTGACATGCCTGTTGTCGCTCAAATCGTATTCAATCAGTTCTTGTTCAATCAGTACGGTATAAGTCCCCGTAAAGTCAAAGCTTTCGCTGCTATCTTTGGCCGCCATGTGGGTTTTAAACCTGCCGCCCACCCGTAGATCATTTTCCGCGTTTGGCGCTTCCCAATCAGTTGATGCAAAAGCCCAGTGAATAATGTGCTCCGGGCCGTTCCAGTACTCCCAAACCTTTTCTATGGGAGCTTTTACGACAACTTCGACTGTAATTGGATTTTTAATCATGGTTTAAATTAATATCTAGACCCCCAATTTATACGACAAAGATTTCAAGAACAAGTAAAAATCTTACAGAAATTTTGTGAAATTGCTGTTATCCCCAATCAGACCAAACCAACTTCTCCGCAGTCTTCAATCCTTACACTTAGCCCGGCTCAGATAGCCATACCCGCCCGAACTTACTTCTTCCAACAATACCAATTCATCGCATTTACCGTTGCTGGTTTTTGAAAAACCAATGTCATCCGCCCAGGTATCATATACGATTCTGCATCCGGTCAGGGATTTCTGAGTTGTGTAGTACGTTTCTTCCCAATAAGTTTCAACGGTTGAATACTTAAATTTGAAAAAACTGGGTGAGCATTGCTTCAGATTTTCGTTAAAACAGTTATACACTTCAGCAGTTTGAGCGTACGATTGAATACTCGTTCCGGGTTCAAAACTTGCCCTTTCTCTTATTACTCCACAGTCGTTGCTGCCGATGTTCTTAACAGCCATTCTCAGATTCCAAAATTCGTATGGTTTTAATGCTAAAAAAAGACTTCCCAAAACCAAAAATATTCCCAGAAGTATGGAAAGAGCAACCCGCTTTCTGTTCATGGATATACTTACACTTATATTAGATCTTAACGGGTAGCTAAAACAAGGCCAAGGCAGGTTAAAAAATCTGCGTTTGTTCGAAAATCGCCCAACCCAAAAAACTTACCCCTGCCGATATTTTGTGCCATCCATCAATATTATTAATTAAAAATCATGCCCCGATTCTGTCTTTGCATGATGCGCAGCCCAGCCAGGTATGAGGATTATTGTCCCAGCACCATCCCAGCCGTGGTTTTTTGTAACTTATCCAAAAAGCCGGCACTCTTTGATCATTTCGGCGTGAACCAAGTGTCGAGAAACAGTTATATTTCTTCTTATCAGTCAGGATCTCCGGAAAGTGCAGTAACAAAGCTATCCCCTCGTCAATGGTTAATGGGTGGCGTTTTTCGTTATCAATCATCGCCAGGGCATTGTGCGGTGTTACGTTTAATGTTTTTTGTCCCGAATCGATATCTACCAGTAGATATGCCTGACTCTTTGGTATTGCAAGCTTATCAATCACAGAAAAGTCTTCTGAGGTAAATGGAGTCATTCGCACTTCACCTTGGACCTTATTTATAACTACCATTGGCATCACTTTTTCAGGTGGTACGACAGATCCTTTTATAACTATCACAAAAGGTATGTGGCCATCGGGTGCTGTACCGATATTTACTAGCCGAGATCTGAGAGGATCAAGAAGCGCAGTGAACTTTTCGATGCTCATATTTGCCAGCTTGAAGTATTCCACTTGAATTAAGTGTTTAACTTGCCGATCAAACTCTTCTAGTAGTTGTTCAGAATGTTTATTTATTAGTTGGACCTAGAGTTATTAAATTTATAAGGGGGTAATATCAAAGCTCATTAATTTAATTCTTGCCTGGTTTTTTAGAACCTTTCAAACGCTCAAATTCCACAGTCAGCGTTGTTGCAGTAGCCCGCTTTAATTCTTGCATAACATTTTCTCTCTCAGCCTTTTTTACCAATGGGTCCTGTGCTTTTTCAAGATCTGCATACGCCTGTCGTAGTCTATCTGCTGCCTCTTGGACTCTGGGGTCAATTCCTCCCCCGGTGTCTTTCTCTTCATCTGGCATGAGAGAAACATACCACCAAACCCCCCACTACTACAATACATTGCTTATTCAAAAGCGGCCTTGGCCAAGGTTAAAGCTTGCTGCAAAAATTCCTCGGCAAGAAAATCCCGGAATATACTACTGGGTTATCTGATTATCCCAAGTCCGATAATTCCGACGAGAATAAGATAGCCTGCAATTAGGTAGTTAAGAAATTTTGGAAAAATCAGAATCAATATTCCAAAAACCAATGATGCTAACGGACTTAAATTTGTTATTGAAAAATTCACACATTTCACCCCCCTTCATAAAGTCAGATCGAGTTCGATCCGCTTTTTCTATTTTTGCCACATTCGGCCGACTTTAATCACAACGACGGCTCCTATCACGGCTACAATTAGACTGTAGAGGTTAAATCCGGTAACTCCGGATTGACCAAATAGTCCCATCAGAAAACCGCCTACAACGGCACCGATTATTCCCATAACAATGTCTGTTATGGTGCCTTGTCCGGAATCGGTTTTCATTACAACCGATGCGATCCAGCCTGCAAGTGCTCCAAAAATGATCCAAATTAGTATACCCACAATTTATTCACCTCTTTTCTGTTGCATCTCAGAAAACGCATGAAATTAACTAATCTGTTTGCTGTTGGCGTTCTCCTGAGATTATTCTTAGTAGCTTAACAATTCCCAAAGCCAAGACTGCGTACACAATTAGTGCCACCAGTGTTGCCGGTTCAAGAACTGAAGTTGTTTCTACGCCTTGGGCAAAGCCCTTTCGGAATATTCCTTCAAAAGGAAGAATGAAAATTCCGGTTAAACCGTAGATTAAACCCACAAAGGCACTGGCGACACTCGCTCCGGTCAATTTAAGAACCAGACGAAAACCGAGGAGTATTTCTAGCGTCCCCAAAAGGAAGTAGATTAAATATTCAATCGTTTGTGGGCCACTTGCTGTACTTTTAACCGAAGTGCTTTTGGTTGTGGTATTCACCACCGGGTTAACGGTGTTGCCTTGGGTGGTTACTGTTTGTTTTGATATTTCTGACATCTTTTTCACCACCTCTCAATTTTGTTAATTATTACGAACTGTTTATAATTTCGGCTTTCTTGATTACCGTAACTTTAGGTAAATAGCTGATCAAAGCTTTTTCTACGAGACTGGTCAAAGTAATACTCTCAACAATGGCTTCTGCCTTGGCGTGCTTGGCAATGGCGGGGTTAATAAACAGAGTCAATCTTTGTTTGTTATCAGTTGTCATACATCATACACTACAACTAATTGTAGTACTTGTCAAGTAACAACACAGACGAAATTACGAAAAAGGAGCACTTCGGCCGATTTCATGTATTTCTTGAAATTTTTGTAATTAAATAACTTCGACCTTCAAAGTTATTAGGTGGATTAAGTTTTTTGTTTTTTTACGGACTTGGATTATAATTGCAATGTAAATGGTGGATAGACTAGCTCAATCTGAACTTGTGGCGAGGAGAACGGCGTATCTGAATGATCTTTACACTAAGGCGGTCAATGGTGATGTGGAAGCTCGCGGAAAGTTATCTAAGATTGCCTTTGGTGGTTTTCCGATGGCCCAGGATTTGGTTAAAAAAATGGATGAAGAATTAGCAGGCGTTCACAGTATTAAAACAGCAACTGGTACAAACATAACGTGAGCATAAAAGAAACCTTATATATCGTTACGCACCCAACGGCGGTACTAGCAGCTAAACTGCGACAAATTTCGGTTTCCATTGAGGCAGGTGGACCGCCTTCCGGCTCAACGATAGAGGAGTTTCCTGAATTGCCGGTGTCGCAAGCAGCAAAGTTATTACGCACAGCAAAACAGTTGGAAAAAAGTAAAGGTAGTAGTGTGAAACTGTAGGATTGGTCAAAAACAGATTGGTACTTAATACAATCCCGATAATAGTTTTAGAAGATTAGATATCGGATTCCCACTGCAAACAAAGAAACGGCTATCACGAGGCGGAATTTGTCTTGAGGAATTTTGTCGACTACTTGTTTTGCAATGTATGCACCAAGCAAAGAAATAGCTACAGCTGCAATTAACATTTGCAGGCTGTAGCCTGTCAATCTGATACCTCCGGAAAAATACCCAACAATTCTAGAACTGTCTATTAATAATCCGATTGCGCCGGATGTAAACAGAAAAACTGATTTATCCAAATTATAAACGGATAAAAAAGTACTGCGAATAGCCCCGCCTACACCAAATAACCCTGCAAAAAAACCGGACACTCCTCCCCCGAGGAGGGCATTGGTATCCGTTTTTGGCAGTTTCCACTTCGGATTTGTCCAGAGAAAGGCAACATAAGCAACTAAAAAACCGCCCAACGACTTTTTAAGCATTGTTTCGTCAAATACACCAGCAAGTCTCGCACCCAAGAAAGTTACTAAAATACCCGTAATACCGAATAGGAGTATGAGTCTCCAATTGGCGCCTCTTTTAAAAAACAGCATTTTCCATATGTCCCCAAACCAATGAACTACTCCAACAAATAGCAATGTTTCAGTAAGCGGAAATTGTAAGGATAGTATCGGCACCAGGAGAGTAGACGTGCCAAAACCTGTTATTGTGCCTGCCATAGAGGCAATCAGGGTGAGCATGATCACGTACATAAATGTCATATTTTCAGTATACAAAATCAACACGGTTCCGACCAACAAAACACTAAATAAGCCTGTTGTTTTATAAAGCGAATCTTGTTACCGTGCGGGAAATTCCTAAGGATTTATTTACCAGAGAGATATTCGGGTCAGTCATCCCGGCAGTTTCCAGATTACCTAAGCGGCTTCCTTTCTTACTTTCTCCAGTTCTACTGTCAAAATACCCACATTCCGCTTTAGTTGCTGATTTTCTTTCTTGATTTTGCCATATTCCAGCCAGCTGACAATATTTGTAGCTTTAAACCTCAACCACGCATAAATGGCCTTGTCAGGCACCCTGTATTGTTTAGTTGAAGTGATAACTGCTTCCCGGTTTTAATGCTTCCTAAAATCTTCTCTTTTACTTCTTTGGCAATTGGATTTTTAATGCTGATTCACCTCTCTTAACTAGTACGGATTATATAGAAACTGTGTTCAGTTTAATTGGTGCCGGTCAATGGGGTGCGTAAGGTGAACGCGGAGTTACTCATATCTCTATAGATCACATTTCCACTGCTGTCATAAAGATTAATTGAAGCGTAATAATTATTCCCATCAGGGAAATTCATAGAAGGTGTACCTGGTTGACCAACGTTCCATGAATAACTATGTGTTCCCAGCGAAGTGCTCACGTACGAAGCAATGGCTCCCTGTGGGATGTAGTTCCCACTAGCATCACGGGTGTATGCAATGATATGAGCCCATGCTGGCCAATACCACGAAAGCGAAAGGTTCCACGTAACCGTATAGGTCGTACCCCGAATCCAGACCTCTCCTCCATTAGGAGTAATCATAGTAGCTGGAGAAGCAGGAGATCGTATAGTGAAAGCCGAATTGCTTTTGTCCGAATAAATCATCTTTCCGTCGGCAGCATACAATTCGACAGCCGCAAAGTAATTATTTCCATCAGGCATATTCATAGAAGGTGTGCCCGCTTTGCCAATGTCCCATGAATAGCTATGTGTGCCGATTGTATTATCGACATAGATGTCAATTGCCCCTTGTGATGTATAACTTCCGGACGCGTCTAGAGTGTATGCCGTTAAATGTGTCCAGGCAGACGGAATGGTTTGCTTCCAAGTAACAGTATAAATTTTTCCCCTATCCCAAACTTCCCCTCCGTTAGGAGTAATCATAGTCGCGGGACAAGTCCATACACACCCGGGGGATGTT
This sequence comes from Candidatus Amesbacteria bacterium RIFOXYB1_FULL_44_23, assembly GCA_001773775.1. Lineage (GTDB taxonomy): Bacteria > Patescibacteriota > Microgenomatia > CAZETR01 > Amesbacteraceae > MEXR01. The sequence goes on from MEXR01000003.1 coordinate 8,209, forward strand.
GTACATCTATAAGAATCAGCTATACTTTTGCATTTACCGGGACCCGTACATTGACAAGATGTGGGGATTGGTTTAAATGAAGCAGCCCTAGCTTGAAGATTTTGTGTCTTCTGAACAGAAATAACCGACAAACCCAAACCAGTCAACACAACGAATACAGACAACATTCCTATAAAAATTCCACTCTCACCTTTTTTCCTGGCCACCAACTTAAGAATATTGATTATCAAAGCATAAGTCAAGCGACTCGTAGAGTGGCAAGACTTCTGCTACGTTTGACTTAAAAGATTTAACGATTTCTAAGGGTGTTTTGTGATCCAAAGTTTAATGTGATCTGTTAGTGTTGTATTGGTTGATAAACTTTTGCAGCCAATAATTTAGTTCAGATATTCATAAATTGCACCAATCAAATGGTTTATACTGTTATAGAATCCAATATGTTTGTAAGACTATATTTAATCGCCCTGACGGTATTTTTGGCTATCGATATGGTTTGGCTGACCCTGATTGCTAAAAATTTTTATGCCAAACAAATTGGGTTTTTGATGGCCAAAACTCCAAATCTTTTAGCCGCTTTGATTTTTTACCTTATTTTTATCGCCGGGCTGATCTTTTTCGTAATTACCCCCGCCCTTGATAAAAAGATCTGGACCCAAGCTCTTCTGGCGGGTGCTTTTTTCGGTCTGGTAACTTATGCGACCTACGATCTGACCAATCTGGCCACTGTAAAGGATTGGCCGCTCATCATTACTATTGTAGATTTGATTTGGGGGATGGTCCTCTCTGCGTCCGTTTCGGTCATCACCTATTTTATAGCTCATAAATTGGGAATATGAGTTATTACCTCCTTCTGGCTCTAACCCTCTTGGGTTATATGACCTTCTGGTTTTTTATCTCGATTTTTAAAAAGAGGAACGATGTCGCCGATATCGCCTGGGGATTGGGATTTGTCTTTATGGCCTGGTTATCACTTTTTCTCTCCGGCTTTTTTGTTAAAGCCATTTTAGTTACCGGATTGGTCACTGTTTGGGGACGCGACTTGCCTGGCATATTTACCATCGCAACAAAAATAAACCTGAAGATTCACGCTACCTGGAATGGCAAAAAACCTGGAATAATTTTTACTTAAGAAGCTATCTACAGGTATTTTTACTTCAGGGGGTATTGCTTTATTTAATATCTCTTCCGGTTATTTTTATTAATCATTCAGCTACTAACGACTTTGGACTTTTGGAAATTATCGGACTTTTTATTTGGGGTCTGGGTTTTTATTTTGAAAGTGTGGGAGATAGACAGCTCAAAGACTTTATTTCCAATCCTGCCAACAAAGGCAAACTGATGGATCAGGGTCTTTGGCGCTATTCCCGTCATCCGAATTATTTCGGAGAAGTAACCCAGTGGTGGGGGATTTTTCTGATAGCCCTTTCTCTTCCGGGTTCATTCTTTACGGTTATTGGTCCGTTGACCATCAACATTCTGATTATTTTTGTCTCAGGTATTCCGCTTCTCGAAAAGAAATATGCCGGAAGGCCGGATTTTGAAAAATACAAGAAAAAGACGAGTATTTTTATACCTCTCCCGCCGAATAATGAAAACTAATAGAATTTTGGTTAATGACAAAATGCAGCAGAATTTTGTTTACACTTTAATACAGCCAATCGGCAAAAATTTTGACCCTCGGTTTAAGCCGGAACTGAACCCAAAACAAATGTTGGCTCTTGGAGTTTTTGGCGGGAAATATATGACCGATTGCAAAGATGAATTTCCCTCGGATTGGTATACCGAGGCAAAACTTTGTCCACAAAAGCACGATGCCAATTTAAATTTTTTTGGTATTAACGCCAGTCAACCGCTTTCTGTCTGGCAAAAAAAGGGCTGGATCTATGATGATGATCCCCGGGGCTGGTTTCAGTGGTACTGTCGCTACTATATGGGAAGAAGGATCGGGCTGGAGGATGACCGGCAAATCAAAAGATGGATTGCCATCAGGCGCCATATAGTTCAGGTCAAAAATAACTGCAAAAAAGGCGATTTAAGCTGCAGGCCAAAACACCGCCAAGCCCTTTTACACTGGGCATATGACAGTAGAAAAATTTAGGTCTTACGGTCGCTTAGTGTCATATTCAAAGTCGTGGAAAATTAACTTGAAGAAAGGTAAGAGTTGTAAAGTGGTTTTTTCTATAACATCTCTACTTTCTTCAGTTCCAATATGTACTATATAAGCATTGCTTGGTTTGTATCTTATTAAAAAACTTCGTAAAGATCTGGGTATTTCAGGTTTTGTTAACTTTGAATATTTCACTTCTATCGGGGTAACTTCAAGGCCTTTTTCTAATACAAAATCAACTTCAGCTTGATCTTTTGTTCGCCAAAAATGAATTTGAGTGGACGTAAATTCAGTTAGGTTTGTTAGCATATTGAATATAAGATTTTCAAATAAATGTCCACTAATCGATGGGAGGATTTCAGGCAGCCCAAACAAACCCAACAGCCAGTTGCGAAGACCTGTGTCTATAAAGTAATAAACAGGTGCTTTAGTGACTTCACTTCTGGTATTTCTAAAAAATGGAGTCACTTTCTGAATAAGAAATGTCTGCTCAAGGTAAAACAAGTAATGTTTAATAGTTTTCTGGTCAATTCCGATTGTTAAGGCAAGTTCACTTACGTTTACCAACCCCCCAATTTGTGAAGCCAAAATTTTTAAAAGATTATTGAAAGCATCGGTTTTTTCCAGATGAAGTAATCCATGAATGTCGCGATCAATATAACTTCGATATATCTCCTGCATCTGGCGTTGTTTTAAGCCAACAGTATCAGCCAAAACCACGCGTGGGTATCCACCAAAAACCATATATTCAGAAAGTAACCTGATTATTTTTTCAGATTCAATTTTATAAAAATCTTCCAGTTTATTTTCATATTGATAATCTGTCTTAAAATTGACAAATTCTTCAAAGCTTACCGGATTAACAGTAAAGAGTTGTTTTCTTCCTGCCATGGATTCAGAAATTTTTGCTTTAAGTTCAAGACTGCCTGAACCTGATACTACAAACTTATACGGGGTGTTCATGTCAAAAATTCCCTTCAAAAACAGTCCGGCATTTTCTTTTCTTTGGATCTCATCGATAAAGACAAAAGCTTTCTCTTTGCCAACCAGCAGTTCTATATATGCAAGTAGGTTCGCCTGTGAAGAAAATCGCTTTTGATCCTCTTCGTTGTCCAAGTTTAACCAAACGGTTTTTTTACCCTCATCTTGGAGCTGTTTTTGCAGCTGTGTCATCAGGTATGTCTTTCCGACCTGCCGTGGGCCGGTAATAATAGTCATCTGGTCTGAAAAAAGGTGTTCTTGAAGCTTAGACAGTATCTTTCTTTTAATCATACTTCTATTTTAGTACCGATTTTCCGGTAGTCAAGTACTAATATAGTGGTATAAAACCGTATATTCTCAGTTCAATAGTGGGTCACGGTCTATCTTCTCTAAGCTGAGTTGTGTTGCGAAACCAGGACGCTCACTCGCTGTTCAATCGGAAGGTAAATCTCAAAAAACTGCTTTGTGGGGTCTGTGTTTACCTTGCGATAAATCTCAAAATCAGGTACATTTTTTCTGACCTTTATTTTATTTAGCTCACAATATTTTTCCAATTCTTTCCAAAACAGCGAGAGCAGGCTCCCGGAACCGTTGTGGGTATAGGTCAACACCTTGCCGGGATCAAATACCATATATTTGACCACATCCTTAAACTCTTCTTTTACTTTCGTTCCTTTTGTTGCTAATGCCCCGATCTTCAGTCGGCTCTTTTTGGGTCTATACCCCTGCTCTTCAAAAATTGCTAAACTGGTAAAGTTCTTGCCTTTATTTTCAAACATTTCAGACAGTTCTTCGCAATACTGACCGATTTTGGCATAAGAGCCTTCTTTTTCAATAAAGTAGATATCAAATGGTGGAATAACTTTTATCTCGGGATTAACCATAGTTCCATTAGCCTTAAGATTGGCTTGAAACTTAGTTAGGTTATGTAGATTAAATTCAAGCAGCTTAATCTCTTTTTCAATCAATTCCTTCTTATCATCAAACAATTTCCCTAAATCGCCACTTTCCAGTAGTTTTTTCTTCATTTCATCAAGAGAAACCCCCAGAGTAGATAAAAGAAGAATTCGTTGATAATCAAGAATTTGACTCTCTTGGTAATAACGATAATTTGCACTATTTACTTTGACAGGCTTAAGTACGCCTTTTTCGTCGTAAAAAAGGATTGTTCTCTTAGTTGTAGAGGCCAACTTGGCCAACTCCCCGGCTGTGATTAGATTATCCATATGCGCTTGACTATAACGTAACGTTATACCTTATTATATGCAAGTCCTATAACTTAGTCAAATATATGAATGATATTGTTATAACCGGAGCCAGGGAAAATAACCTCAAAAATATCAGCCTTGAGATTCCCAGAAACAAGGTTGTCTGTCTTGTGGGCGTTTCAGGCTCAGGTAAGTCCACCATAGCTTTCGATATCATCGCCAGGGAGGGCCAAAGGCAGTATTTTGAATCTCTTCCGTCATATGCCAGACGATATCTCCACAAAAGTAACCGCCCGGAAGTGGATGAAATTAAGGGTGTTTCAGCCACGATTGTTATCAGCCAGGACCGGGTTCGGGGCAACCCGCGCTCAACTGTGGGCACTTTAACCGAAAGCTACACCTACTTAAGGCTTCTTTACTCCCGAGTAGGCCTCCCGTCTATGGATTCATCCTACTATTCGTTTAATCACCCGTATGGTGCTTGTAAGAAATGTAAAGGATTAGGCCGGGCAGTAGAGGTGAATGTCGACAAGGTAATAGATAAAAGCAAAAGTCTTAGTCAGGGCGCCATCGTCCCCGGTGATTGGTACGTAGGCGGAAGGCAGTGGAGCATCGTCAAGGCTTCCGGTCGCTTTGATATGGACAAAAAGCTATCCGATTATGATGCCGAAGAACTGGATCGCCTGCTCTTTTCTCCCCCTGAAATGTTGCAGTCTATTGGCGGTGAGTTTATAGATCGCTGGACTTTCCAGGGAGTCGTTCATCGTATTATCCACCGTAACAGTAACCTCCATCGCAGCCTATCGGAAAGTGATATGAAGTACTTTGACTTGGTAGATTGTCCAGAGTGTCACGGTGGTCGTCTCAACAGTAAGTCACTTGAGGTTAGGCTCAATGGTAAAAATATAGGTGAAGTTGGCAATATGCCTCTTGTTGAATGTTTAGCCTTTGTGAAAAGTCTTGATCACAAACATGCTGAAGTCATCAAGCCAAGGTTAATTGATCAACTTCAAGGTTTAATAAATGTTGGAGTGGGATATTTATCCTTAAATAGATCGGCAGATACTTTGTCTGGTGGCGAAGCCCAGAGAGTAAAAATGGCTCGCCAGCTTAGTTGTGACCTGATTGAGACGGTCTATGTTTTAGATGAACCAACAGCCGGGCTTCATCCCAAAGACGTAACCCGGGTTGTAGAGAACCTGAAAAGACTTCGGGATAACGGCAACAGCGTCATTGTAGTTGAGCATGATGAAACGGTCATCAGAAGTGCCGACTATTTAATCGAGGTTGGGCCGGCAGGGGGCAAAAAGGGCGGCCAGGTTGTATCCACCGGCAGCATTGATGACCTGATTAAAAACCCAAACTCGCTTACAGGTAGATACTTAGGCGGGGACAAGTTTATCAAGGCCAAAAGTGATTACAGAAAAGCCTCTGGCCGGTTACAGGTTACCAATGCCACCCGTCATAATTTAAAAAATGTAAATGTTAATATCCCGACCGGAATTTTAGTCGCTTTAACCGGCGTATCCGGATCGGGAAAAAGCTCATTGGTCGAAGAAATTGTAAGTCAGCACGAAAGCCGGGTTGTATTGATAGACCAAGGTCAGGTTGGTGCCAACAAAAGAGGTTGTATCGCAACGTATGTAGGTGCTTTTGATCGGATAAGAAAGTACTTTGCTGATGAGAATAGAATGCACCCCAGCTTTTTTAGCTTCAACTCTCATGGAGGTTGTGAATTGTGTAAAGGAGTGGGGTTTGTAGAAATGGACATGAACTTTTTAGGTGACGTTAAGATGAAATGTGAGAGTTGTGGCGGGTCTAGATATAAAGAAAAAGTCTTAAAGTACAAGTATCGGGGCAAAAACATAGCTGAAGTTTTAAAAATGACAGCCAGTGAAGTTAGAGACGTCTTTGACTCTGATGAAATTAAAGCTCAAATGAATCTTCTATACGAAGTGGGCTTGGATTACATGGAAATGGGGCAAACATTGGACACCTTATCTGGAGGTGAATCACAAAGATTAAAGTTAGCCAGCAAACTTCAGGCTAAGGGGCAGTTCTACATATTAGATGAACCCACGTCAGGGTTGCACTTTGCCGATGTGGAAAAGTTATTAGTACTTCTAAATAGACTGGTAGACAACGGTAACACGGTTTTGGTTGTAGAGCACAATTTGGATGTTATTAAAAATGCGGATTGGATAATTGACCTGGGTCCGGAAGGTGGAGAAAAAGGCGGCTTTGTTGTAGCCCAAGAAACTCCTAGGAAAATAGTAAATGCTGAAGGCTCCTATACCAGCAGATATTTAAAGAATATTTTATGAAAAATACCTTACCTGGGCTTTGATCCTTGTGTTTAAACAAGTTGGATCAGGGTCTGTATTTGTATAAAATTTGTAATAAATCTGCTTAAGAAAGCAAGAATCGGTCAAGATTACTACCTGATTGCTATAATCAGCCCATAATGTGGTCTGAAAGACTATTTGAATTATCACTAACGCCGGATAGAAAGACTTTATTGGGGAACCTTCATTTAACAAAAGACGATTTACTTCACCCCGGTTTCGAATGGAATCATCAAATTCCCCAAATAGAGGATGAGCCGGCGAGGGTAAGGGCCCTATCAATATCGGCCTTTCTTGGCGAGGCGATAAGACAAGCTGTATTGGATGAGGTATTAATTGCGTTTCAGGGGGTTACCACAAAAGACCTATTCCTTAGAGGCTCAGCCGCCACGGGGTTTTTCCCTTTGGGTGACTTCGATATATCACACTACGGCCCAGGAGCTGAGTACTCACCGGATAAGTGGCCGCAGCAATTGATGGGAGTTCCGATTTCTTGGGGAAATGTTCCCCTGGAAGAATTGAGCGAATGCATGAACAGCAGTCTTCGGATGTCTGCCTCAGCTCTAGAAGCTATACCGATCAGCCAAACAACCAAAGAGGTATCAGAAATTATTGATTCAGCAAAGCAATCTTTAAAAGGTCCGCGCAAATACTATTATTTAATTTTTCGCCGGTTTGAACAGCTTAGAGACAGATTTGAAGTCAACAAATATTTGGAAGGTTATGATTTAAGAAAAGAAGTTCCCGGAGGAAAACGCACCATCCAACGCATTTGTTGGACCATGCAGGCCATAGATGGTGATCTGAGTGGAGAGGTAAACCCTGACATTGTACTTATGAGGGGTTATTACAAGGGTGCTATTCCACTAGAAGTGGTTGAAAATGCATTTCAGGTTATGCTGATGCTTAAGGGCGGTTTATATTCTGAAAGTAGATTTTCAGCCAGTACCACTGTCGTACAGAATTGGTATCTATCACATCTGATTCCCCGGGCAGAAAGAGAAATACAAAATCACATTGATCCTAAATTTTTACTTAGATCGGAAGTAGCAATGAACGTAAATTCTCCTCCAGGTGATATTTCGCAAGTTATTTATGATTCTAAAAAACAAGACGAACCATATAAAAAATGGCTATTACTATGGATAGTTTCACACAATCCGTCACTCGATCCGGAATGCCAGTATGATTTGTGGAGATCTTGTTTGGGTAAAATGGTATATAGAAACACCCTTAGAAACTTACTCCGCAATCCCAATTTCCCCATCGGAAAAGTTACTAGAAATGAAGTTGAATATGACCAACACCTATTAGACTGTTACGAAAGAATGACCGCCACAAACCACCGTTAGTGCTGACGTTCTTGTCTTTATGTGCTGCAGGCTTGGAACCGGTTAACATTTTTTAAGCAGTTGTATTATAAAATCAATCTATGGATATCAGTGTTCGGCAAATGAAGGATAGTGATTACGAGGCTGTTCACCATATTGATATTTTGACTCAAAAACAATATTTAGGCGATGAGTTTGACCACCTGAGTGAAGAAAAACAAGAGAAACATCTGGTTTCCCGTATATCAGAATTCTTAATAAATGTGAATACTGGATTTTGCTTCGTAGCAGAGGACGAAGGGAAAATTATAGGTTTTTTACTTGCGCATGAAACCTTGCCGTTCCATGGAAAACTATACATTAGATATGTAGGTCTGGATCCGAAATATCAAGGTAAGGGCTTAGGTGTTTTAATGTGCAATGAATTAGTTAAAAAGGCCTATGAAAATAATATTGAACAAATTACCGCACTTATTAATTTGGATAATCCTCAATCGTTAAAACTGTGTGAAAAAGTTGGATTTATAATCAAAGATCGCAAAGAAGCTGTTTTAGAATTGTAATTTTACTGGCTGCCAAGCCAGGATGCTTACCCTGGCTTCAGCATTCAGCAGGCATTGACTTAATCGTATCATTTTGATACGATTAACAGATATGAATGATACGAAACTCAACCCTCGCCAAAAGCAGATTCTTGAACTGATAAACAGGTCAGATAGCATCTCACGGTTGGAAATCAAAGAGAAACTTGATAGTCAGTTTCAAGCCTCGATCCCTACAATTGCTCGAGACTTAGCATACTTACTAAAAAATAAGTTAGTATCTGTCCACGGTGAGGGAAGAACCACCAGCTATTCGGGATCCAACCATTCCCCACTGCTCAAGTATTTTGACATCGATCAATATTTTTCTCTTGACCCAGACCAAAGAACTGATGTTAAAAAATCATTTAACCCTGGTGTTTTCGATAATGTCGACGGACTACTTACCCTATCCGAGAGATTGGAATTAGACAGAGTTTATAAAAATTTTGACCAAGAGTCCCGATCCAGCAATAAAGATATTTACCTGCGTGAAGTCGAGAGATTTGTCATCGAGCTTTCCTGGAAATCATCAAAGATCGAGGGTAACACCTACTCACTATTGGATACGGAAACCTTAATCAAACAAAAGATTGAAGCCGAAGGTCATCCCAAAGATGAAGCGATTATGATTTTAAACCATAAAGACGCTTTCGAAACCATTCTGGCAAACCGGAAAGACTACAAACAAATATCTTTCTCACAAGTCACTCAACTACACAACCTTTTAATTAAGGATCTGAATGTAACTTCCGGAATCAGAAAACAGGCTGTGGGTATTACGGGGACAACTTATCGGCCATTAGATAATGAATGGCAAATCCGGGAAGCCATGGATAAATTTATCACCAGTCTCAACCGAGTAGAATATCCCTTAGAAAAAGCCCTGCTTACAATTGCCACAATTTCCTATATCCAGCCTTTCACTGACGGTAATAAAAGAACAGCCAGGATGTTGGCCAATGCCGTTTTACTCGCCAACGACTATTATCCGCTTTCCTACAGGAGTGTAGACGAAACTTTTTACAAAATGGCCCTGGTTCTTTTCTATGAACAAAACACTCTCTACTATCTCAAGCAAATCGTCATCGACCAGTATAAATTTGCCCTAAATACTTATTTTAAGTAGTGTCGTACCGCCTCTTAGGCCTTGGTTGAAAAAAGATAATGTAATCACAGCCGCATTTTTTGTCTGTGGGTGACTAATGTAGCGGCTCCCTTAAGAGGCTCTCCTTTTCTGTTTGCCGGATTTTACCTCTATGGCCAAATGTCAGTTTTCTCTGCGTTTATTGCAGCAGTAATTGCTTCTATACGAACTTTTGGATTGCCAGAATCTGGGGGCGCTCTATCGTTGAAAAACTAGCAGGTGCAGATAACCTTAATTCACATAGTATAAAATGTGGAGAAATGGCAACCCAAAGATTCTGTCTTTGTATTTTTGAGAGTCAGCAAATTTTAAACCTAATTTCCTAAATAACTCCCGCCACTTGTCATCGGTTTTGTAAGAGTTCCAAAATGCCTCCAAACGAAGATTTCCTATCGCATCGGCAATTACAGTATGAATCTTACTTATGCTCGACTCGTAGGATGTTTCAATGATGACTAATTCCTTGGCAACCCTGATCGCCTCTAGCAAAATTAATTCAGGATTCGGAGTGTGATGTAAGACCATTAGCAATAAAGCGGTATCGAAAGTTTTATCCTTGAACGGAAGCTTTTTGCCATCATAAATGACTGGTTCGACTAATCGTGGTCCGTGAAAGTCAGCTACATCCACTGGCGTCACGTTGTATCCTCTAGATTTAATAACAAAAGTTACATCTCCACTCCCACTCCCAATATCCAAAATTTTCCCTGATTTTGACAAATACTTTTCAATTCGGCTGGTAACAATTTCCGATCGTCTGCGTACAAATGATTGAATAATTCGTTTAAACATGGCTATTTGTTTTCAGTTGGGCGAGTAGTCGTGAGACTCCATAGTAAATAAGCACAGCGCCGACTACACCGTTCAAAACCTGTACCACAAAAAGAGGGATCGCGTCGCGCAATTGTGAGAAAACAATGACAGCGCTACCCATAAATAATGGAGTTGCCAATCCGGTTGAAAAACCAAATAGAATTAACTGTTTCTCGCTGTAGTTGAGTTCTGATGCCTTAGATGCAAATAAACTTGTCCAAAAGACAATGGTCATTGGGCTTGAGATTGTTATCAGGAATGTTTGCATAAAACTTGCGGAAGGATTTGAAGTGATAAGTCCTATTGTACTGATGCTTGTAGAAGTTATCGCTCCATACAATACCATGCCGCCGAATATCGACAAAACTAAGGGTCCAATAACACCAAAGATTCTCTTAACCAGTGGTCGTTTTAAAAATGCCCCAATTCCAAAAATCGCTAAAGCAATGTACAGATAGTCAACCAGTGTTACGGCAGAAACAGCTGCAAAGCCGTCAATGAGCGTTTTTTGTAAAGCCAGGTTAGTGATAAAGAAAAACACCGGTCCAATGGCCAGTTGAAGCATTAGACCAGTAATCAGGCCATTAATGAAGATGGTAACTGTATAAGTATTCTTACCCCTCATCCTCTTTAGTATAAATGAAATTAATCATTGTGATAATTAAAGGGTTTTCCGCCTCATTTTATAAGGCTTTCTTCTTGCTTCAATAAAACACTCCTTATAGTCCGGATACGTGCTTGGAGATGTAGACCGGGGAAATTGAGCGTACCGGTCTAAAACTGTTTGGACCCATAATGACTCATGCATTTGGTAGATATGATAAACTGCTCATCCTAGATGGCAAGTGCTGAACTCGAAAGCATAAATCCCGAATTGCAGATGGCAATTGATAAAGGTTACCCCGAAGCCATAGTGCCAGAGGAGACCGTGATCTGGTTAATGGGCTATGAGAATGAGATAGACGATTTGAGCCTAATCAAATTAGGTTACCGTTTTTCTCCTCAAGCAATTAGGTCCATGGCTTTAGCACTTTCGAATGGTATTTTCACACAAGAGGGTTATTATCCGCCACCCAATCCTCAATTTCGACAAAATGTAGCCAGTTACGCTTATTTCAACGACTTTATTAATTATCAAGAATATGGCCAGCTTGCCAGAGGCAGAGCCATCTACGGAAATCTTCCCCAGGAAGAATCTGGTTTGTGGATAGGACCTGGAGCCAGATTAATTTCTAACTCGGTCCACCCTACCATGGAGGAGGTTGGGGTAATCTTGGAAGCAAGGCGAAAAGAAAATCCCGACTTAAAAGTGGTGCTTCTTGATGGTAAGTTTAATGGTGTTCCCCACCCGGGATATTTCATGCTATTTAAGGACATCGTTCAGGAACTGGTAAACGAGGAAAACGTGGCTCCCGAAAATTTAGTATTTGTGGTAGCCTGCGCGACAAATAGTTACATCCGATCAATAGGCGATATACCTTTCTTGAATAGTTTATCGAGGATGTCATTAATATCATATATGCCGTGGCCAGACTATGTTTGCTCTTCCGGAGAATTCGAACTAGATAAAGGATTGAAGCATTGGATTTACAAAACCCAAATAATAGCGCCCGATTATTATAGTATCCAAGAAGACCATTTCCTGAAGGAAAGCAAAATTATTCAGGCCAGAGCGGCTGGAGCAAAAATTTTGACCCATAAAAGAACGGGGATGTATTTTCCCACAGAAGTAGGCTCAACTTCAATGACGCACCTGGAAGGGCCTGAAGTTTCCAGTAGCGGGTTACTCCAGGGAACTGTTGGTCGTAAAACCGAATTTTCTTATTCTAACCCCTATGCACATCTTTTTGCGGTTAAACAAATAAGAGATGAACTTTATGGTAAACGCAATTGGTTCGGCAGCAAGCAGATTTTACTGCCTAGTGATGCGGGTAATATGACCTTACCTCCCGAGTGGGTAATCCATACTCACTAACCTCAGACTAAATTATTTATTACTCCCCATCTAATATTGTATAAGATGCAGGTGTGGGATGATGTTAGAACTAATTTAATGAATCAAATGCCTGTATTCTCTTCCGAACTTCCTTGCTAGTTTAACCTTATACCACTGCCATCTTGTAAGGTGTTTCTTCCAATTTCTTGAAAGA
>MEXR01000003.1:20880-21434 GCA_001773775.1 Candidatus Amesbacteria bacterium RIFOXYB1_FULL_44_23
TAATTGCATGACTCACATGCATATATAAACTTCGTAACTGGTTCGTATTGTAAGTGATACTTAACTTTCGGATTTCTATCGCTAAATTGTTTTCTACAAATTGGGCAAACTTCTATCTCATCCACTTTTTTATTATATCAATTTCTCGTGCTGCGGGTCTGGTACGAAGTTGGAAATTATTTTAGCTCTTTGAATTGGACCACTAAGAATCCTAGCTTTTACCTTCCCACTCTTGAAAAAATTCCTTTAGGAATTCCTCCATAAACGCATGTCTTTTTTGGGAGATACTTATTGCCGTTTGAGTATTCATTAAATCTTTCAGTAATAGTAATTTTTCGTAAAAATGGTTTATTGTCGGGGTAGTATGGTTTTTGTATTGCTCAGCGGTGGTATGAAATTCAGGTTTTATGTTTGGGTTATACATTTCTCTTCCTTTATGTCCACCATATGCGAACGTTCTTCCGATTCCTATTGCCCCAATGGCATCCAATCTATCAGCGTCTTGCACCACTTTGCCTTCCAATGTTTTCATACTGGTTGCAACGCCGGCACCT
>MEXR01000003.1:21524-31520 GCA_001773775.1 Candidatus Amesbacteria bacterium RIFOXYB1_FULL_44_23
GCACCAACATCTTCATCACCATCATTGAATTTCCAATCCGAAATATCATGAAGTAATGCAGCGAGTTCCACAACAAACATATCAGCTTTTTCTTCTTTACCAATTGTTTTCGCACTGTTCCACACCCGCAAAATATGCCACCAATCGTGACCGGAGCTTTCACCTGAAAGCTTTGATTTAACAAACTCGGCTGTTTTATTTATAACTTGTTGGTTATTCATGTGCTGATCTACTTTATTTTACCAGTTCTAATCCCAAACCCGGTAACTCCAATTCTGAGGCTGGTTTTACGTGCTGCGGGTATGGAACGATGTTGGAACATATCTTAATTCACATGTTTGTGCCTAAATAGAGGGAAATGGAGTAATATCTTGGCAATGATTGTCGAAATTGCGCCTCCTTATCCACTTGAAAGATTTGGAGAAGAAAGAGTAACTTACAAGCTTTCCTCAGTTGGTGTGTGGATAATTGTGTCAGAAGAGGGTTCCCCAAAATACTATATGGCTGTTCAACAGGCCGACGAACCAGGACTTCCTTGGGGAATTCCAGCTGGAAAAGTAAGCGATGTTGATCAAGGCTTTCGAAGTGTTGGCATGCGGGAAGTGCAAGAAGAAACCGGGCTGGAGCTTAACCGAGATGAACTGAGATATTTACATTGGGGATGGAAACATGATGGAGCAGAAACAGGTTATTTAATTTACGCTGCAGAAGTAGATATTGGCAGAATTAAGGGGAACAGAGTCCAGAGTCTGGAGGATGGAACTATTTTATATTCTCCTCCTGCTGATGTGAACAGGCAGGAAATTAGTTTATTAGCACTGATTCCTCTAGAGTTAGCATTTCAACACAATCTATTAAATGATCATACGTATCACGCTGCTGAAACTTACAGAGGTCTAACTGCTTTGAGGGCAGCAGGATATATTAATGGGAGCTTTAAATTTGAAGAGGATCCTGGACTCTAGGAAATGGTATGAGCCAAAAGTAGATCATTATTTTGCCAGTGTCTGTGTTCGTTCGGAGCCAGCTGTACTGTGTCTGTCGACCCGAATAGCTCATGGATAGTTGCTGTTCCCCCTGCGTTTAAACGATCAGTTATCGTGATTCCGTAGTAGTGTAATCCCCGGACCCAAATAAAATAGACAGTTCTACCATCACAAGTTTGTACATGTTTTGTAACAATAGGCTTACCTTCGACCTCAACAATAAATGCCCCAAATTCAGGCTTAGCTTCAGTTGTCATATTTTATTAAAATTCCACTTGCTGAGCATATCGGTCTAGACCCGTTTAGTCGTTATAGCCTTTATAATAGTTTTCCTTCTACATAATCTATGCCAAGTGGAGAAAGAGTTATCGTTTTGAGTTTTCTATCATATTCCCATAATTTTGCCTTATGACCACCCGCCAACACATCGCGTCTGTATACCGCAGTGTTTGTATGCTCAACCCATGATACTAAATCAACTTCGTTAACAGAGCCATTTTCGGAGTAGAGCAATAGCAACGTTTTGTCTTTCATTGTTCGCTTATTACTTAAAACTCTTTTTTTATCATTAACACGCCATACCGAAGGAATTTCTTTTTCGATAATGTTCTCTACCATCCTTGTAGCAGTAGTTACATCTGTATTATGAAAAACCCTTATCAATTCGGCCAGGAGCCATTTAGAGCAGTAAAGTACAACAGCAGCGTCCATATGATTGGGGTCAACGTCTCCTCCAACGTGTCCAACACCGCGATTATTGCGGATTTCATAGAGCGCGACAAGCATGCGTGGAATTTGGATTCTTACTGAGCGAGGAAACGACGAAGTTGCTCCGGAAAGGGCTTGGCAAGCATCCAGCATATTTGCAGGTTTGGAAGATTTGCGAGGAAAGGTACCTGAGACGTACCCATTCAATATGGAATATATGACCTCGCATAGTTTTCCGCTATTTAGCTCCGATGGCTCCCATCTTCCTTCTCTAAAATGTGTAGTTATATTATTGAATGCTTGCAACAGCTCGTCTCGCAAGCTTACTGGTAGCTGACCAAGTATCTCTGTCGAATCCATTGGAAGAATGTTATTTAGTGGTACTTTCTTCTTTAATCGAATTTATACCGTCAATTAGAACTTTCCATGCTCGCGTACCCTCCAGATCTCTTTTTTGTACGAATCCGGACTCAACTTTAAAAGTTAAATTATTCACTGTTTTTTCTGTAACCCCTACCGAGAATTTTTCAGATAAAACGAAGGCTATTTCATTATTTGTCATCATTTCAATCCCTTTTTCTTTTGCTACGACTAATGCCCAAATATATTTCTCCCATTTTTGCTTAAGAGAGCCTAATGGTTTTAAACCCGGCATATTCGGACTAACATCATTAAAAGCAGACTTAACTTCTTCTCGAACGACTTTATCTCTAACCACGGAAGACTTGGAGCGTTTTTTTACACCCAATTTTTTAGAAAAATTTCCTGTATCCATCGACTCCACCTTCTTAGATACTGATGATGAATTAGGCTCTAAAGAATGTTCTAAGAGCTTTTGAAATGCAATCTCCTTTAACTTTTCATCCTTGATGTTTTCAGTAGCATCAACAATTTCTGCTACTATTGTTTTATAATCTTTCATAATGCCCTTATAAATATAAGGCTTACCAGACTTTACTCTTATTTCGAACACCTGTCAAGCCGTATACTGTTACGGGTAATCCTCCTTGAGGAATAGGTCCTTGAATCACGAGGGTACGATTACATACTACACGTGCTGGCTGCGGGTCTGGGACGATGTTGGAACTTATTATTCAAGTTTAGTAATTGTTAGCTAGAATGTTGTTTGACTCTCTCTTAGGGTAAACTTTTTCGTCTAAGTTTTTCTTCTTCTTCAGCTCTGGAATTTTGGCATTCTTGCTTCATTTCTGCTGTCATAGTTGCGGTTTCATCATAAGCGTATCTTCTAAAATAGTTAGCAATTTTTTCTCTAAAATGTAGATATATTTCGTTATTGATTCTTCCTTTCCTTAGATCACCTTTACTAATATCCAAGCTATTACCATGTAATTGAAAAATGACATCGAATTCTACATACATGTCTTCACTAAAACCGATCTTTTCGTTTGGTGGAAGATGAAACCTGTGTTGATTCATTTGTTGCATTTCACGTATTTTAATCATCTTTTTTCTGGAACTTAAGAGTCTTAGCGCATCATAAGTTTCAATAGGGCAGCATGACACAGCTTCATTCCTGGTATCACAGTCTTGAGAAATTATTATTCCCCATGAAGTTGTGACTGCTCTAGTTGAAAAGACATTGTCTTTTCCTGCAATTTCTTTCCATGGTTTAGAAAGAATATACGATTTTTCTCCTGAAGGACTGTAAGTATAATCACTTTGAGATAAATTTATTGGCACAAACCTTGGGACTGGATACAAAATATCCCCTTGTCTTAACGGCTCAGTTTCTGGTAGAAAAAGGTACTTTTCATCCGTTATCGTCATCAGATTTATCGAATTGTAAGTCCTCCAATTCACTACGCCTTTTCAATCCCTCTTCAAATTCCGTTCTTTCCTTGATAGCATTGTCATGCAGTTTTCTTAGTATCAAACCGTTTTCATTATTTTGATAATCTATTACTCCTCGAATATCATTAATATGGGTTGTAACAAGCAAATTTTCTAAAAATTGATCGAATGTCTCGTAACTATTTAGAAACTGACTCATTTGTCTGGAATAAGAAATTGGCTCACAAGAAACACAGTCTCTCACGGTGGTTTGTGTAGACAATGAGTCTTCTGGTGTATACCATCCGCTTTTAAAAAGAGTTGATCTCACAATAGACATAGATGCCACATTTCCAAAGTTTGACACTAGTGAGTCCTCATAGTCTATTTTCTTTTTAAAAGGGTTAAAAAAAAGATTCATTATTTAGTTTTTCCGTTTGGTGATTGCAATATCTCTTTCGTTATTGTTCCAATAGTTTTTATGCTCGATACTGCATATTGTTTAACATTAGATACGTTAAATTTATATTGTGATTCTACAACTGTATTTATGTCTGAAATAATCGATATAGCTTTATCGTCATTCTGGTTACTTTTTTTCCTTAACGTATTTAATCTGAGCCATCTATTAACTTGAAATTCGTTAATTTTCTCTTTGTATAAAAAGGCAAGGTTCATTTCAAAGGGATTGGTATCTTTTTTAAAATAGACTCGATTTAGAAATACTTTAGAACTCTCTTGAAGCTTTACGATCTCTTTTGCAATTAATGCAATCCTTGTCATCTTTGCACCAAAACAAGCAGTCAGTATCTCATAAGTATCACTTAACAGTGGAAACAGAATATTCTCAGCATTTTCAATTTTGGATAGGGGGGTAAGTGTAGCTTTGTCTTCTTCTGAATGAAATTGGATATCGGTCCGATCTAATGCTACGTTAACACTGTAACTTTTACTTGCATCTTTTAATATAACTCTTGGAATTTCTGGAGGTGAGTCATTTGGAATAGGCAGAATCATTGGATTCTCCTTAAAATTGATGGACTGAATCTTACCAAACGATTGAGCAATAGAAATTTTGTCAGAAAAATCCATTGCTGAATAAAAAAACACGAACTGGATATCGCTCAGGCCTTTATCGAATTTCATTGTCTATTCTACATGAACATTATAGACTTTGAAGTAAACATTTACAATTAATTAATTTTCACAGTTAATACCAGTTTTTTCATGAGACCTCTTTAATCTCGACTTTATCATAAACCCCTCTTGGAATGAGCATGTTAAATCTTGAAGCGCGAGGGCCCGTATTAAAACCGCTGCACACTTACGTAAGTCGTCCTGGTCTTTATAACGTCACAATTTATAAGTCAAAATTAGCACTCAATAAAGAAATAACTTCCATACCCGAATCAGTCATCCTTTTTATGAACACATACATTTTGGGATCATTAGCAGTTTCTTTGTAGTACTGACTGAAAGAACCATAATGTCTTGGCAATAACATCCAATGCGTGAAGTCATTTCTCATCTTTTTGTAATCTTTTAATTTACTTATTAATGTTTGCCGATCAGCACTTGAATTGTTTGCATCAGTCTTCCTGATATCCTTTAACACAATCTCTAGTTTCGCTATATACCACGCTAATGGATCCCTTGATTTTTTATCAAAATCTTTCCCGCCCCACGTTTTCCAGATGTGTTTAATTGATTTTTTTATATAATTTTCTGATAACTGATTAAACATCAGTCCATAGCCTAACGCTATAAAATTTTGCTGATCAAAAATAAATTTAGACAACTTGTCAAATGTTGAAAGTTGTTTCTTGGGATATGAATCAGCAATTTTTTCAAGTTGAGAATAAACGTTATTAGTAATAATAAAAAATGCTGACTTAAAGCCAATAATCAAAAGAGATAGTGAAAATATCCACTCAGTCCAGTTATAACCATACCTGAGATTTACACTGAATTTTGCCCACAAGAGAATGAAAACAATAAAAGCGATCTTCAAATATCTTTTTGTAGAGGTCGATGTCATTTTCTGTTTGATTATATCCTGTTGCCATTTTCGTTTGACAACAACAAAATAAAGTGCTAAATATTGCCAGAACAGTGGTCAGAGCTGCAGCCACAGTAGCGTCCATAACTAAAAGTTATGAACGGGGTAAGGGATTGCCCCGATAGAATAAAACTTCTTTTTACTAATAAATTAGGACGGGTTCCTTCTGGTTCGGAAATCGAAGAAATATATAGAAGCTTATTCTATTTGGGGAAAGCAATCACCCGTTTCCGGAAAATAAAATATGACAAACGGAAACGGTGATGCGCCAGTTATATGTACTGCCCAAGAAAACACACCACCCCGCGCTAGCGGGGAGGTGCTTATCTTGACTAATAAAAGAACATCTCAACATGATTCTTCTGTTGATGCTTGGCTGAGTAGACAAAAAAATATTGGGAAGTTGACCACAACTAGATCAATCCCTCCTCGATTTTGTGGTCAAAGAAAATATATAGCAGTTTTCAACAAAAATGGAAAAATATTTTTTGAAACTAGAGTTCTTTATTGTAGGAGTTGGAATTGCCCTAAATGTCAGATATTCAAGGCTATACAAGTTAAACATAAATTACATGAAGTTATTGTTTTAAATAATTTAAATCATTTACTTACTTTGACTCTTGATCCCAAAATAATTCCACCTGAATACCTGAGTGAAAATGGAAATTTCACTCATAAATACATAACTAAACTATTTAATCATTTTTTGGTTACTCTTAAAAGAAAAATACACAAAGACATTAAATTTGTTTGGGTAATAGAATTTCAAGAAAACGGAAACACTCACCTTCACGTAGTCACCAACAAATTTTTACCGATAAAAGTAATTAAAAGATATTGGGTTCGAATGGGCGGAGGTCACGATATGTCTATACAGCTGGTTAGATCCGCAAATGCCATGGCCTCATATTTAACCGATTATCTAGTGAAAGGGTTTAAAAAAGGGACTTCTAATAATGGTTTCAGATCAGGAGAGAAAAGATATTCCATTAGCCAATCATGTAAGAAGTTAAATATTGCAGTCCCTGAAAAGAAAATTATTCAAGTAGACTCAAAAACTGATTTAAATAGTATTTTTACTCCCGATGAAATTGATCAGGTATATAATTCTCTCGAAATTCTAAAATGAAATATATCATTTATTGCCGAAAATCCTCTGAAGACGACAGCCGTCAAGTTCAATCGTTGGAAACTCAAGAGACTGCACTGAGGGAATACTCCGAAAAATACGGTCTGGAAGTCGTAGAGGTGCTTAAGGAGTCAAAAAGCGCCAAAGATGATAATAATAGACCTTTATTCAATTTAATGCTTTCAAAAATCACTTCAGGTGAAGCAGATGCTATTCTCGTTCACCACATTGATCGCTTAAGTAGGAATTTAATTGAATCGGGACAAATTAATAAATTGTTTGAAAATGGCCAACTAAAAGAATTGAGGACGCCAGCAAGAATTTTCGCACGGATAGAGGATCTTATGTATTTAGACATCGAATCTATGTACGCTTCTCAATATTCACGGAATCTTAAAATTAGAACTAGAGAGGGGATTAATACCAAATTACGCAATGGTGAGTATCCTGGAAATAGTCCTCCTGGCTATATGAATCTTAAGGGGAAAATTTATCCAGATCCCGAAAGAGCACCCCATGTTAAAAAAGCCTTTGATTTGTACAATTTCGGCAGGTATTCCTTGCGAGAAATAGCCAAAGAACTCTATTTAGATGGCTTTCGTTCCAAAATTGCGCATATCAAAGTCGATAAATCTAACATTCATCATATTTTGCGAAACCCCATTTATTACGGCGCTATTTTGTGCAAAGGAGTTTTGTATAAGGGGATTCACGAACCATTGATCTCAAAAGAGACTTTTGATTTAACTCAAAGTTTATTAGACGGTAAAAATCATCAGAAGAAACAAAAACACGATTTTCTTTACCGAGGGTATATGACTTGTGCCATTTGTGGTTGTGCTTTAACCGCCTCGCTCAAAAAAGGCAGATATATTTATTACTACTGCACCGGGGCCAGAGGAGGATGTAATGAACGGCCTAAATACATGGACGAGAGTTACACCGACAAGCTACTTCAGGAATTTATGGACAAATTCACTTTTGATGAGGAAATGGCTACCTTGTCCCTCGATATTTACCTAAATGAGCTAAAAAAGCAGGGTCAGGATAATGTTTCCAAGGGCCAATCGATCCAAGAGCAGATAAGTAAGCTCAATGCCAAGCTCTCCCTCTTACTGGACACTTTTCTGGAGGGCACGATAGATAAAGAAACTTATGAGGCGAAACAAAAAGCTCTTAAGGAAGAACTGACCAACTTACAGTTAGCCGTTCAAAGGGCTAAATCAGTAGACGGAGAAAGTACTTTGGAACTTTTGCAAAACCTGAAAATACGTGGATGTAGCTTGGGAAAAATGTATAGGACTAATGATTATGAGATAAAAAGCGATTTATTGAATTCTGTACTTTGGAACTTAAACATCAAAAACAAACAAATCGCTTCACACAGCCTTAAAAAGCCATATTTTTACTTCGACAAAGTGTCAAAATCACGTCAAATGGCCAAATGGCTGGGGGACCTGGATTCGAACCAAGATAGTCAGATCCAGAATCTGAAGTCCTACCGTTAGACGATCCCCCAGTACAGGCTAATTTTACCATTTAATTCACTTTTCATGCCTGGTACAATGTATAGGATGGTCAGCGATCAGGATATCTGTTGCCCTCCGATTGATCCTAAAAAGTGGGACAAAAAGACAGTAGTTTGGAAAGAAAAACCCTTTATTGTCGATGAGGTACTTCAGCTTTTTCATATTCCTCTAAACTGGGCCAGGTGGTAACCAGGATGTTCAAAAAAATAGAAACATCCAAGGCTTCACCATCCAAAGCCGATTTCCTCATGCTGGCATACGATCCCTCGCCTTGGAAATCTG
This sequence comes from Candidatus Amesbacteria bacterium RIFOXYB1_FULL_44_23, assembly GCA_001773775.1. Classification (GTDB taxonomy): domain Bacteria; phylum Patescibacteriota; class Microgenomatia; order CAZETR01; family Amesbacteraceae; genus MEXR01. Next base: position 30,009 of record MEXR01000003.1, read on the forward strand.
AGATTTACATGACCGTAACCAGTAAGGTTCCAGATGCCCAAAACACCACCTTATCCGGCACTTTTATTACCCAGGTTTTTGATGGTCCGTACAATGCCGTTCCTTCCTGGATTAAGCTTATCGACGCCCACATAGCTTCATTGGGCAAAAAAATAATTAAGTACTATTTCTTCTATACCACTTGTCCCAAATGTATGAAAAAATATGGCCACAACTACGTTATATCCTTTACTCAAGTTGAATAAGTATTATAATTACCATATGGCCGCCTCTAGAAAATCATCCAAGACTAAAAGTACCTTTAATAAAGCTAGCGACACGGTAGTTTCCACTTCTAAAGATTTATGGAAAGCCGGCTTTGCCAGAACCTTGATTGTGAAAGATCAGTCCGGAGATAAAATTCTGGCCCTACCTCTGACTATTGCCATCATTGGCGCAGTTTTGGCTCCTCCTGTAGCTATAATTGGTGTATTCGTGGCTCTTCTGACTCAATGTACTTTGACTGTCGAAAAGAAGTAATCCGAAATGGTCAACACAATCAAATGTAAAAAATGCGGTGCCGAAATCGAAGTCTCCGAAGCTTTAACCCATCAGATTGAAGAACAGGTTTTAGCCAGCTTAAAAACCCAGCACGCCAAAGAATTGGCAGCCGCCAAGTCTGAGGCTACCGAACAGCTCAAAGAACAAAACCGCAAAATCTTGGCTGAAATGGCTGATATGGAGAAAGCCCGCCGGGAACTGGCTGACAAAATGGATCGTCAGGAACTCGAATATCAAAAAAAACTGGGCGAAGAGCTATCCAAAATAAAAGACCAGGCCGGAAAGCTGGCCCAGGAAAAAGCTCAGACTCAAATTTCCGAATACGAGAAACAAATCGAGGATTACAAAAAAAGTTTAGCCGAAGCTCAATACAAGCTCTCCCAGCAATCCCAACAACTTCAGGGTGAAATTCTCGAATTGGATCTGGAAAAGTCCCTGCGGGAAGCCTTTGCCAATGATGATATCGAACCGGTCGGCAAAGGCATTCAGGGAGCCGACATTATCCATAAAGTTAAAGGTCAATCTGGAAGACTGGCCGGAGTCATTTTGTGGGAAACCAAAGATGCCAAATGGACTCCGTCCTGGCTGCCTAAACTTCGTGAAGACGGCCGCAAAGCCGAAGCTACTGCTGTAGTTTTAGTCAGTAAAAATTTGCCGGAAGACATCAAGAATTTTCAGATTATCGAGGGTGTTTTGGTTACATCCCTTGCTTTCGCCCTGCCACTGGCTAGCCTCCTGCGCCGGTCACTTCTGCAAATCGCCGTTGCCAAGTACACCGCCCAGCAGGGTAGCGAAAAATTGCAGGATCTTTATGAATACTTACAAAGTGAATCTTTTCGTCATCGGTTCGAGTCTTTTGCCGAAGGGGTCCGGGGTCTGCATGAAGACATGGAATCCGAAAAAAGAAGCATGGAACGGGTCTGGAAGCGGCGGGAAGTTCAGATTAAACGGGTGTCATTAAACATCTCCCGG
>MEXR01000004.1 GCA_001773775.1 Candidatus Amesbacteria bacterium RIFOXYB1_FULL_44_23
AGTTTACAACTATTTTGGCGCCTTCTTTGGCGAAACGTATTGCGGTGGTTTTACCGATTCCGCTTGAGGAACCGGTGATAACAACAATTTTATTTTTTAAATCCATAATTAAAATTGAGTGAGAAATCTAATGTCGTTACTGTATAAAAGCCTGATATCGTCAATCTTGGTTCCGGATTTCATCATGTAGGTTCTTTCTACTCCCCAACCAAAGGCAAAACCGGTATATTCGGACGGATCGATTTTTCCGGCTTTTAAAACGTTCGGATGGACCATTCCGGCTCCACCTAATTCCAGCCAACCTTCCTTACAAAGTTTGCAGCCGTGTCCGTTACAGATGCCGCAGGAAATATCGACTTCAAAAGACGGTTCCGTAAATTGAAAGTGATATGGTCTTAAGCGAGACTTACGGTTGGGTCCGAAAAACGTTTTGACAAAATAATCAGTAGTGCCTTTTAAATTGGCGACGGTAATTCCCCGGTCGACGACCAGGCCTTCAAATTGATGAAACATGGGGGTATGGGAAACATCCACCTGACGCCGGTAACATTTGGCAATATTGACCATGCGAATGGGAGGGGTTTTGACCCGCTCCATTTCCCTGACCTGGCCGTTACTGGTGTGGGGGGTTAAAAGCATGCGACCTAGGTGCGGGCGGGCGGGAGTGTCGACAAAAAAGGTTTCCCAGTCGTCTCTGGCAGGATGGTTATCAGGGAAATTCAGGCTTTCGAAAGCGTACCAGTCCCAATCAACTTCGGGATAACGGACTCGGGAGAAGCCTATTTTTTCAAAAACAGAACTGATTTCTTCGATGGCGTTGGTTATCGGGTGCAGGTGGCCTAAGGCTATTTTGACTCCCGGAAGTGAAGGATCAAAGTCGGCCGGGGATGAAGATTTAAGCGAAGATAGTTTGGATGAAGACAGCGCGTCAGATATCGCCGATTTGACGTCATTAAACAGTAAGCCCACTGATGACTTTTCGGCAGGACTTAGGTCCTTAAAAAGTCTGGCTATGTCGTTTAATTGGCCGGATTTTCCCAGGTACTGAATGCGGATTTGTTCTAATTCTTCTGCCGATTGAGCGGAAATTATTTGAGCTAAAGCTTCGTTTTTTAAATTCTGCAATTTTTGGTGCATAAAGGGATTATATACAAAAACTCCCCTTTCGGGGAGTAAATAGGAACGTTTAAACTCCCCTGTTTACTTTTGGAGTTTAAATCCGGCTGTTTCGACAATCTTTTTGAAAACCTGCGGTTGATTTGAAGCAAGTTCAGATAGAATTTTACGATCAAGCTGAATGGATGACTTTTTCAAGGCGGAAATAAAGAGATGATACGTAACACCTAAAGATGAGAGGGCGGCGTTAATTCTGACAATCCAAAGAGCCCGGAAATCACGTTTTCTTAATTTTCGACCCATGAAAGCGTACTGACCGGCATGCACGACTGATTCGTGGGCAGCCTTGTACAGGCGGTGACGGGCCATGCGATAGCCCTGGGCCAGTTTCAGGACTTTATTGTGTCGTTGTCTTCGGGGGGATTTGACGCGCATATTATTAGTTTAGATTGGGAATTTAAGTCCTAAGATAAGTAATTAAGCCAAATTAATGAGGCGTTTAACCCGTCTGGCCATTTTTCCGGTGACTTCTTTGTTTACTTTGTAGCCACGCAGTTGGCCGGCTGATTTTCTTCTTTTAAGGTGTCGGCCAAAACCGACGCGGCGCATAACTTTGCCGGTACCGGTAATTTTGAATCTGCGCACGGCTGATTTCTTGGTCTTAGCCTTCTTTGCCATGGGGTGATTATACTAGGAGGGGCGGAAATTGACCAGAGGCTAACGCTTTTTAACCGGAGTCAGGGTAGCCATGTACTGACGACCGATCCATTTGGCATCCTGGTCCATGGTGGCTACTTCAGATAGGCTTGACATGGTTTTGGCCATCATTTGAGGGCCGAATTCCTTGTGGGTTAACTGTCGGCCGACAAACTTAATGCTGACACGAAGCTTGTTTCCCTCAAGTAAAAAGTCGCGGCCTCTGGTCATTCGGACCTGAAAATCATTCTCGGCCATAAAAGGAGTTAAGCGGATTTCTTTGATATCGACTTTTTTGGCTGCGGCTTTGCTGGCTCTTTCTTTTTTGGAGATTTGGTAAAGAAACTTTTTGTAATCAATCAATTTAACTACCGGAGGCTCGGCTTGGGGAGCAATTTCAACGGCATCGACCTGAGCGGCTGCGGCCTGAGTCAGGGCTTCTGCCAGGGGAACTATGCCTATTTGTGTATTGTCTTCACGTAAAAGTCTAACTTGCTTAGCCTGGATCTGATGATTGATTTTATAGAAGGTACTCACTAGGTTTTTAAATTATATCACGCGAGAGCCTTGTTAAAAATTTCACTTTTTATTTTCTCTACAAACTCGGACACCGGAACAACGTTTTGACCTTTTTGACTTCTGGAGCGGACCGAAACGGTATTTTGCTCGGCTTCGCGATCGCCTACAACTAAGATGTACGGAATTTTCTGCATTTCGGCATCCCGAATGCGGGCGTTTAAAGGTTCGTTTTTGTCGTTAAGTTCAACCCTGATACCCTGTTTTTTGAGCTGGTCGTAAAGACCGTTGGCATAGTCCAAATGCTTGTCGGAAATTGGAATTACGATAGCTTGGATCGGTGAGAGCCAGGTGGGAAAGGCGCCGGCATATTTTTCAATTAAAAAGGCCATGGTGCGTTCAAAGGCGCCGATTGAAGACCGGTGAATGACGATTGGTTGGGCTTCTTTGCCCTCATTATCTGTGTATTTAAGATCGAAACGTTTGGGCATGACAAAGTCGTATTGAACCGTGAAGGCGGTTTCCTCGTGACCCGAGATTTTTTTTACCTGGACGTCAATTTTAGGGCCGTAAAATGCGGCTTCGCCGGGAGCTTCAAAAAACGGTTCGTGTCTTTCGGTCAAAACTTCGCGCAGAACGTCTTCGGCCAAGTCCCAGGCGGCATCGTCTTTGAAGTATTTTTTATCGTCTTTTCTGTCGCCTAAGGATAATCGATAGCGATAATCTTCACCTTTGGTCATACCAAAAATTTCGTTGGCAAATTGAATAAGATCTAAAACTTCAGAAATAACCTGCTTGGCCTGATCTTTAGTGGCGAAAATATGGGCATCGGCCAGGGAAAACATGCGGACACGCATCAGGCCGGTAAGTTCTCCGCTTTTTTCATAGCGGAATTGAGGTGATAATTCTGCCATCCTGATTGGTAATTCTTTGTAACTATGACCGGAAGATTTATAAAGCATGAAATGATGAGGACAGGTCATGGGCCGGAGAATTAATTCTTCTTCGTCAACTTTCATAACCGGATACATGGTGTCTTTGTAATACGGGTAGTGACCTGATGTTTTGTACAGTTCAGTTTTGGCCAAGGGCGGGGTAACTACATGCTGATAGCCTCTTTTTAGTTCCTCGTCTACGACGAACCGCTCCAATTCCCGTCTGATGGTAGCTCCTTTGGAAGTAAGAAGCGGCAGGCCTTTACCAACCAGGTCGGAAAAAACAAACAAGTTTAAATCCTTGCCGATAATGCGGTGGTCGCGTCTTTTGGCCTCTTCGAGGCGGTTTAAATATTCATCCAATTCCCTCTGGGTTGGCCAGCAGGTGCCGTAGATACGGGTAAGCATTTTGTTTTTTTCATCACCATGCCAATAGGCTCCGGCTACGGTGAGCAGTTTAAAAGCTTTGATCTGATCCACACTGTCTAAATGGGGGCCGGAACAAAGATCGACGTCGATTTCGTCTCCTGAAGGATCGATCATTCTAAAAATGCTGACCGATTCCCCTCTTTTCTGAATGTCGGAAAGCCATTCCAGTTTATAGGGATTTTTGGAAAACAGTTTTTTAGCGGCTTCCGGAGTAATATTTTCATGCACCATTTTGGCTTTGGTGTTAATGATTTTTTGCATTTCCTTCTCAATTTCAGGGAATAGATCCTCGGAAATTTTTTGATCTAAATCAAAGTCGAAATAAAAGCCTTCGTCGGTTGCCGGACCCATGGCCTTTTTAAGCTGGGGAAACAAATTTTGCATGGCGGCATGCAAAACGTGTTCGCTGGTGTGGCGTAGTTTGAGTAACACCTGGGCTGAGGAGTCTAATTTGCTGAATTTTTCGTCTAATTTTTTGGACATATGTTTAAAAATAAAAAAGCCCCTTTTCATCGGACCCAGGGTTCCATCCGATTACTTGGTGGCTTACTTAATTTTTTGGTTTCGGGCCAATTGGTGAGTTTGGCAACCAAATTAATTGTAGTTATTGTACTACCAGTGATTTGAGATATGCAATATCCTCTTTTCTGGGTCCGGAATGATTGAGGCCGGGGGTTTCCAGAATAAAGGGTACGTTTTTAAGTCGGGGGTCGTTAAGTAATTTTTGCATTGACTCGGCACCAATTTTACCTTCGCCGAGGTTAGCGTGGCGGTCTTTGTGGGAGTTAAACTCGGTTAAGGAGTCGTTGAAATGAATGACTGATAGGCGTTTGAAACCGATTTTGTGGTCAAAAACATCTAAAAGAGTGGTCATGTTGTAACCCGAGGCAAAGGCGTGCTGAGTATCAAGGCAAATGCCGATTTTGCTTTTGTCCCCGATGCGGTTGATGATCAGTTCCAGTTCCTCAAAAGTATCACCGATTGTTCCGCCCTGGCCGGCGGAATTTTCGAGAATTAATTTAATGCCCTTGGGACTATTGTCTAAAATAAAATTAATTGATTGCACAATCTGGGTGAGTGTTTCTGAAAGTCCGCGACCTTTGTGGCTTCCGACATGAAAGATGGTGCCGACTGCTTCTATTTGGGAAGCAAATCTTTGATAAAAGATTAATGATTCAACGCTGGCTTTGAGATACGATTTACTCTCAGAAGCCAAATTAACTAAATAAACCCCGTGGAAAAAATGAGGACCAATATTTAATTGGGCTTTCTTTTTATTATATTTTTCAATTTCTTCCTGAGTAAAATCTTTGGTTCGCAATGACCGGGGAGATGAAGCAAAAGTCATTAAGGTGTTTCCGCCCAGATCCGAAATTCTGTCCAGACATTTATCAAACCCTCCGGCTATGGAAACGTGGGCCCCGAGATACATTATTTGGTTACCCCGTATTTCTTTTCTACCTGAGATCTGACCCAAGGGTAGTGAATCTTAATTCCCTCTTCAAGCGTAAACTTAGTGCTCCAGCCGGTAGAATTTATTCTGGCACTACTAAAGTTTCGACCATGGACTCCGACGGCGCCTTCAACGTATTTGATGCCCAGTTTTTTGCCCGAGACTTTAATGACGGTTTCGGCAAGTTCAGCTACAGAAACCCGTTGACTGCTTCCGATATTGGTTGGTTCACCAATTTCAGATTCAACTAATTTACGAATACCTTCAATTAAGTCGTCGACGTAAGTAAAAACCCTGACGGCTTTGCCGTCGCCCCAAACTTCAATTTCTCCGCCATCTTTGGCCATGGCCACCTTACGACACAGCGCATCGGCGGCTTTTTCCCGGCCGCCTTCCCAATTTGATTCCGGCCCGTAAGTGGTATGGAACCTGGCAATTCTAGCTGGCATGCCGAATTTGCGGCTGAAAGCCAGAAGCATGCGTTCGGTATACAATTTTTCCCAACCGTATTCATTTTCTGGAAACGCGGGATAAACCTGCTCTTCGGTGATTACTCCATCACCCGGCTGCATATCTTTGTAGACGCAGACGGAAGAAGAGAAAAAGTATTTGGGTTTTTTAGAAAGCTTGACGGCTTCGGAAATCATATAAACATTTATAAGAACATTGTTTTCCATCATGTCGCATTCTCCGGAGACCATATACCCGGCTCCGCCCCGGTCGGCTGCGAGCTGATAAACCTGGTCAAATCCCCCATCAACAGTCAGGGCCTTAGTGCAATTTTTTCTGATTCGCAGATCCAGAAGTTGAAAATCATCAGCGGCCGATTTGCTGTATTCCGGTTTTTTAATATCCACTCCCCTGACCCAGAAGCCTTCCTTTTTTAAACGTTTGGCCAGATGACTTCCTAAAAAGCCACCTGCTCCGCATATTAATGCCTTTTTCATGGTGGACCCGAGAGGACTTGAACCTCTGACCTCTTCAATGTCAATGAAGCGCTCTAGCCAGCTGAGCTACGGATCCGCTTTGACTGATTATATCAAAGCGGAAGCAAGAATTTTACGAGAATATCTTTGTATGTTTGCAAACTTTTAATGCTGCACCATTCATAATCTGAGTGAAGTCCTTCTCCTGTTGGTCCGATGTCGACTGCCGTACTACCGGCAGCTGAATAATAACGAGCGTCCGATGCGCCGTGGAATTTAACGTATTTAGCATTCTCGCCGGCAACTTGTTTAATTGAGGCGGCCAATTGTTTGACCAATGGATCGTTTTTGTCGGCGTGATTGCAGGGTTCATCCTCCATAATTTCCAACTGAGTATCAGGGTAGGTCAGACCAGATTTTATTTTTGATAGAAGTTGGGACGAGGAATCTTCGGGAACATGACGAATGTCTAAAGTTACGCTGGCTTCGTCGGGTACTTGGTTGACGGTGTTTCCGCCGGAAATGACGCCGAAGTTGCAGGTAGTTTTCCAGGCAGTTTTTGCTGGAACGGGAAAGATTTTACTAACGGATTGGATTTCCTTGGCGAGTTTGGTGATGGCATTGACCCCGTTCCATACATACGCGCCGTGAGCTCGTTTGCCTTTGGTAGTCATCTTGATCCATAAAACACCTTTGGTTTCACAGCAGATCTCCAAATCGGAATACTCACCACAAAGATAAAAATCGGTCAGAATGCCCTGGGATATTTGGTATTTGACACCCTTTTTACCCCCAATTTCCTCATCGGTAACCAATTGGAGTGCGAGTGGGTAATCAACTTTTGCGGCAGTTTCTTTGAATGCCAGAATTTCAGCGGCAGTAGCGGCTTTCATGTCGATTGCCCCCCTGCCTATCAACTTGTCGCCTTCAACTGTAGCTGCGAACTGCTCGGGTTTGCCGGGAACTACGTCCAAATGTCCGTTAAGCAGGATATGAAATTTGCCATTTTCAGGCCATTTATTGTAGATAAGCAAACTGGGATTGCCGTCGCAGACAAAACGCTTGAATGGAAATTCGGAAACAACGGATTGGGCCGCTTTTAATACGGCTTCTAATTGGTCAGGTGATTCCTTAGTAGAAGGGATGGCAATTAAAGCTTTGGAGAGGGAAATGAGGTCGTCTTTCATTTGAGTATTGTACCACTAAGTTAAATAAGTGAAAAACTGCTCTAATTGCGATCTAATTTGGGGATCAATGTTAACCGGCTCAATTAGTTGGTGACCCTGGTTTAAAAATCTGCGACAACCAACCTGCCAAACGGTGGCGCTGCCTATTTCATTTTGCCACGGCCGCAACATGGCCGGCTCCATTTTGAGACGTGCCAGTGAATTAATGGTGTCTATCTGACCGGCGTCACAATAAGCGGTCACAACCTGAATTCCCAATTCAGCCAGAGTGTTTAAATCCACACTTCCGGGGTGGTTGTTTTCCAGAATAAAAGCCGAGGCATCGGGCTTGATGATAAGGACTTTGTTACCCGACAAGTCGATTACTTCGATATCAGAATCGCGGGTGATGTCTGTAGCCAAAGACATCTTTTGTAATTCGGAATGGATTTTAGATTTGACCGATTGAGCGTCCGGAAGAAGCAGATGGGCTAGTCCCCTGTCAGGTTGTGACAAGTTGAGGGCAGATTTTATATTTGTGAGTAAAACTTGCTTTAGAGATAGTGGCCAAAGGTTAAGCTGACGCCTTAGTTGACTGGGGTCAGCTATGAGACTTGTGAAATGAATCATGCTTTCTCTGGCCGGACTTGTGGGGTGGTCGTTTTGATCCCGGTGGTCATAAACAACATGTTTTCCGGATTCGACCGAAACCGGATACATGCCGGCTGACAGAGCGGATCTCTGCATGGCCGGCTGGACAGCCCGGACATCAGCCCAGGGAGACCAACCATTGATGGTAGCCTCGTCATACAAAGATTTGGTGATGGCCTTGCCGACTCCGTTTCCCCGGTACTGGGGACTGACGACTACTCTGCAAATTTCACGCATTTGCTGGCTTCCGCCAAGAACGGCGGTAGCTACCAGTCCCATTTCAGTTTCCAAAACATATCTTTGTTCACCATTTTGGATTTGTTGCCTGATTATTTCCGGCTGATATACGCCAAGAAAAGGATAACCAGGGAATCCGGCCCTGGCCAGCTGCGACAGCAGGTCAGCGTCTTTTGTTTCAGCTTTTCTAATAATTATTTTTTGTTCAGGGTACATAAAAGAAAAACCCCGCCATTTGCGGGGTGTGAATGTTTAATTAATTAAACAGGCTACACGTCCCGCATAGACGAGATAAA
>MEXR01000005.1:0-6942 GCA_001773775.1 Candidatus Amesbacteria bacterium RIFOXYB1_FULL_44_23
TAAATTGTGCCAGTAGCTGCTTTTCTGCCAGTATTCCGAGCACTATTGCCAGTAGCACATATGGCATTTTTATCATCAGGGTTATGGCAGACAGCGTTGTCGCTCTGTGTTCGGATTTGGTGTGGATGTTTATATATTGGGAAAACAGCTGGTCAACAATCGCTGAACACACTGTCACCAAAACCATGATCATCCCGCCCCATAGCCAGTTAAAGTTTCCTCCCATAACCACAAACAGTACCGAGTGAACTCCGGCCGCAACAAACAACATTTTTTCCAAAGAGAATCGGTGCTTATTCCGTACAAGCATCATTGTCGTGATAATCACCGCAATGGATACGGCAGCCAGAAGTAATGGAAAAGTCACCGGGCTGTATCCGAATCGCTCCCCGGTTAAAGGCCGCAACAGTCCCCAGTTATACAGATATGCCATTCCTGCAACCAATAAGCTGACTATAGCAATCGGTTTTACTTTTGGACTTAGAAGTACACTCACCCCATCTTTAATTTGTTTCAGATACAAAGAAGGCGACCACAAGTTACCGCTTACTTTTACCGGCACCTCTATCAGTCTAAACGCAGCAATGATCCCTACTATTCCGGTTATGGCAAATACCAGGTAGGGGAGTCTAAACCACACGGCAAACAGTAAGCCGCCGATTACGTTAGCAGACAACGAAGTAACTCTTGAAATGATAGTTGCCGTTCCGATTACTCTATTCCACTGGTCCTGTTTCCCGACCAATTTCACACTGTCATACGTTAAAGCTTCAGTAGCACCTGACTGGAATGCATATCCGACAGTCCACATCAGATACCAGCCGGTAATACTCCAAAAAGAGCTTCCAAGTGCCACTCCGAGGTTTCCGAATGCAAGCAGTATATTCCCAAGCAGTATCGCCTTTTTTCTTCCCATCAGATCTGCAATCACCCCGGACGGCAATTCGAACAAAAACCCGATTGCAAAAGTAATTGCATCCGATATTCCGATCTCAGTTTTACTCATGAACCGGCCCCAGATAAATACCCAAATTCCGGCCACAAACCACATGTTGTATACCGAAGTCAGAACATAATACATCGACACATTTCGGATCTCTCTTAGGGGGAATAGTCGATCCAGGATTTTTCCCATACGCGTTCAATTGTACTTCAAAAACTAACCTTCTGGCGTTTTGTTAAACTAACCTTGTAGAAACTGAAATAGCTTAATGATTAATGAAGATTATATTTGCTGACGCTGAGATTCTTTTTCGGGATCCGTTGGTTTCAGGGTCACTCCCGCTTTTTCCAGCGCCAGCTTATATTGAAGCCATAAAGGAAGACCTTCTGCCTTATTTGTGGCAGCTGGCTTGTTTTTAGATTGGTTATCGATTGTTTCTTTTGTCATAAAAAAACTCCCCTTTCGGGGAGTGTCTCTTGGCTTTTTCTTACTGGACTACAGCCTCAAGATCTCCCCTGTGGGAGTCTAAAGAAAAAGCTAAAGAAGTTAACAACTGATGTCATGTAAAACTATTATAGCACCATTTTTAAACAATTCAACAAAGACCATCTTGTCTTCCTACAGAATGGATATATATCTTGACATCAAAGAGTAAAAAGTCATACAGGAATCCAAATCTATCCATTCTTCATCGCTATGGATTCCGCCGCCCTTAGGTTTGGTCATGATTATTGGAACTTCATATTTTGACCAGTAGCGGGCGTCTGAAGCCCCAAACTCTCCATCAACGGACAACCTATGTCCCAAAACTTCCTGCGAGGCTTGCATCAGTTTGCGGACAGCCGTTGACTCAATATCTGTGTAAGTTGGGTCTCCGGCCGCTGCAAGTTTAACCTGAAGATCAGGATCTACCTGAGAGGCTAAATTTTGCACTTCAGTTAAAAGCTCAGCAACAGATCGTTTTTCGGGGAAGCGGAAATCAATCTTTAGCACAGCCTCAGGGCAAACCTGGTTGACTGATTTCCCGCCGGAAAATGACCCTATATTCATTGTCGTCTCCCAATTTACTTGCTGAGTATTTTGGTCATATTTATCTAGTAGCGTAACAGCTAAACGACACAATGGAGTCAGGGCATTTTTCCCTAACCAAGGCTCAGACGCGTGAGCAGGCCGACCGACAGATTCAACCCAGACATGAGCCACACCCTTTGATTTATTAATTAGGACTAGACCATCGCCTCCATCAGGTACTATCAACACGCCGGGCCTGAATTTAATCTCATCCGCCAGGTGCTTACCACCTTCTCCTCCGCCAACCTCCTCATCAGTTGTAATAGCTAAAGTAAAATCGTTTGCTGAATTTTCTTTTACAACATTGTTCAGCAATTCAATTCCGATGGGAATTGAAAATTTCATATCACTCACCCCTCTGCCCAAAAGTCTGTTTCCGGAATGTGTCAATTTGAACAGTTCTGGCTTTGCAGAGACCACATCCATATGCACTAAAAATCCCACCTTGGGTTGTAGAAGATTGCCACTACCAATTAACAAAATTTCAGCATTTCCGTTTGTAACCCGAAGTTTTTTACACCTCTTGTCAGCCCATTCTTCGACCAGACCAAGAGCCTTCGAATTGGCTTCGACATTCTGTGAAATGGTAGGTATCTCAACCAGTTTTCCCAGTCGATCAATAAATTTCTCTTTGGTCATAAATTAAAACACTTTTATCTTTTTGACTAAGTATTTATCAATTGTTTTAGACAGAACTTGAAAACCTAGGCCAGGTTCCTGGGGGACGGCTACTGTACCTGTGCGGCTGAGTTGTAAATCTGGTTGTGTAATATCTTCTGCAAAAAAAGTAGAAGAAGGTGTAATATCTGCCGGCAAACTGAATTCCGACAAAGAAGCCGCTGCGATGTTGTACGCCTTGCCGATGCCGGTTTCCAACATTCCTCCGCACCACAATTTAGTTCCGGTGTTTTTAGCTATTTCATTTATCCGTTTGGTCTCCAAAAGTCCACCCACTCGACCTGGTTTAACATTTATAATTCTGCAGGCACCGATTTCGATAGCCTTTCGGGCATCCTCAGAAGAGGTAATACTTTCATCAAGACAGATTGATGTCTTCAATTTTTTTTGAGCCTCTGCGTGGTCGATGATGTCATCAAATGCAAATGGTTGCTCTATCATCAACAAGCCAAATTCATCCAAACGTTGTAAATCGGAAATCTGATCTCGGGTGTAAGAAGAGTTGGCGTCAACCGAAATAAGAATATCCGGATGTTTTTCCCGAACGGCCTTAACCAGTTCCCAATCATGACCGGGTTTTATTTTTAACTTTATTCTTTGATAGCCCTCCTTTAACCTTTTATCTACTAAGCCCAACAATTTATTTGTATCATCCATTATCCCAATACTCTCTCCTAAGGGAACGGTTTTTCTGGATCCTCCCAATAGTTGACTGACACTTTCGGATTTGATTTGTGACTCAATTGCCCACAAAGCTGTTTCTGCCCCATGTTTAGCCAAATTATTTCTTCTAATAAAACCGATTTCAGTCATGAATTCATCAATCTCCAAATTCCTGTTTTTTAACCTGGGTAAAATAAATTCTCGCAGGATGTGAATACAGGTTTCAACAGTCTCTTCTAGATATACAGGAGCCGACAAGGCTGCGCTTTCACCCCAGCCGATTAAGCCGTCCGCGCTTTCCAGTTTGATAATAACAGCGTCTCTTTCTTTTATTTCACCAAAACCCGTGACGAAGGAAAATTTCATTGGCAGGACAATATGAAAAATCTCTGCCGATTTAATTACCATATTTTGCTATTTTAACAAATCCTGTCTTGACTCAAAAACGTAGTAGTTAGTATTGGCTTCCTGGTCTGATCCAAAACCAGTTACCTCATGTGTTCCCTCAATAAATCCTCTGTTCGAGATATCTTCATACGACATCGCCCGCAGGGCTATTTGTCGTAAGTAATTGCGAGTATCTATCATATCTTCCCGGGTCATGCCGGCAAAGTCCCGTGGCAAACTTACTCTGAATCTATCAGGAACGGTTCCTTCTCCATTCCACTCGATTTCCTCGCTTAGATCAGCTTTAAAATTTTCTCCCGACATAATCTTCTGCCATAAATTATCATCGCCAATTTCCCAACGAACGGTAAATCTATCAGTTTCGACCTTTTTATAACGGGGTTCGATATTTGGATCGGTCGAGTTCACTAATATGCCGTATTTATTAATAGTATATTTGTGTGGAACTGCTCCCAAATGAGCCAAATACAAATTTGCGTTTGCACCCATTAACGGGTCATAGGTCCAATCAATTCTCCTTATTCCCCGGTCTTTGGCTAAAGTGCCTTCAAGTAACATCAGTTTTTCACCCAGGCCGCGAGATTGATTCTCAGGATTCACTCCTATCATATGCAAAAATAGTCTCTCGGGATTTGCGGTAGGTACCGTCAATACAAATCCATCGGGAGGTAAACCAGGTTTGCCTGCCGACAAAACATCCCCCCCCACTTCCTCAGCAATAGCCAACATATTTTCTGGAACCAGATTTTTGTCACCCATTTGCCATACTTTATCTTGTAGTTCAACTATCTGATTCAGTTCATCGATATCGCGCCAGTCAAGCCTTCGGAATTGTACTTCTTCTCCCGCAATTTCTGTTGCCCATCTCCGGCGACCATCAGTAACAAAATTTTGTCTGAGAATCTTTACTTTGGTCTCCGCCAAATTTTCTGTCCTGCTACTCATGATTAAACACTTTTACTGTTAATATCATCTATTCTTCTGCCAATTTCTTCAGCTTCCTGTTCACATGCTGGGATTCGGAAGCGAACGTATCTATTAGTCATATCCGGATGAGTGGGTTTAAATGTCTGTCCATTTTCGGTTTGAATTCCAACCTGAAGAAGATTATTAAAAAAATCTTGACCCGCCCTTGCTAACAATATACTGACTGACGGATGACTATCAAAAGTTTTTACTCCGTGATCATTAAGAACTCGGACAAAATTGAGCTTAGCCGAGGCAGTCATTTGTCGGACTTGGGGCAGAAAGCGGGCTAACACAGCTGGTTCTAGTGCCGCCCGACCGATCATGTTTGTAACTGTATCTAGAGAAAATATTAACTCAAGATTTTTATAAGCTTCAGCGGTTAAACCGGACATTGCCATGTAGCCAAGTCTGGGAGATGCCAGTCCGACCGTCTTGGATAAAGAACGTAAAGCGACTACATGTTCAAACTGGTCAGCCAGACGAAAAGCTGAAGAAACGTCAGGGAGTGCATCACCATACGCCTCATCAATAATTAATAAGTCTCGGCCGGCCGTGGCCTCGGTTAATTTATAAAGCGTATCCATATTAACAGCGTCCCCTGTCGGATTATTGGGATTGTCAACATAGACTATGGCAGGGCTTGTCGCTTTGGCTCGCCTTCTAATCAATAAATCAATTTTTTCCTCGTATGGTAGGTCTATCTTAGGGGCAATGTGATGGTAGGGGATTTGGGCTCTTCTGGACAACATGCTTATGTTGGTAAATTGAGGTCCGACACCAACCACCTCAACGCCCTTAGCAATAGCCTCAACACAGACCACGTCAGACAGTAGGGATGCTAGTAGACCATAACTACCAGTCCCACCGAAGAATATTGAAGTAGATTTTCTCAGCCCGAATCTTTCTCTGACCAAGCCAGCTAACCCTCTGGAATAAGGATCTGCGGGATACTCATTTAACAAATTTGGAGAAATCTGTTTTAGAGCAAGATCCACCTCCTCAGGGTAGCCAAAAGGTGAGGAGCCTAAACCACAATCGATGGGCTTGTAAACTTTATGGTCTGTCCCATGATGGCCGGATGCATAATCCGGATCTCGTTTTATCGAGTTTAGTATTTTACTAATTGGTGGTTTTTCAGCCATGTTTTATATACGTGAGTTAATAATCCGTTCCAGTCCGCAAATGGCCTCATCTATCGTCTCGTCAGTGGTACGTGGGTTCATGATACAGGCTCGGAAAACCGGTAAAATGGTCCCATCTTCTAGCGGCAGCTCCGCAGCAGAGAAAAAATGCCCCCCATTTCCCTGAATGCCATTGTCGAGTTCTTTTCTGGTTTTATCAATGAAATCTTTCAGTTGTTTTCCTGAAGTAATTCCCAGCCGGGCGACTACTTCCGGACTGATGCCGAAGCATAAAAGATTTAGTTCCGGATAATATAAGTTCGTTAGTACTGGTGATTTTTCAACCACTTCCCACAAGTGCTCAGTTCTGTCTAGGTTAAGGTTGTAAAGTGTAGCCAGTCCGTCAGTTCCCAGCGTCCGAAGCACTGCCACTGTGGAAAGAATAGGGCCTGCACCCATCGAACCCTCAATCCTTTTCTGGCCTAAATTGGCATCATCCCCTAGGTATTCGGCCCTGTCGCCGTATCCCAGATATTTATCCTCACCTGATCTGAAAATAACAGCCCCATTGCTGTAAGGAGTCCCCAAAGCTTTGTGGCCATCAATGGTAGTCGCAAACGACCTTTCCATTCCTACGAACAAACGCCGGTTTCGCGAAAGACACATGGGTGCACCGTAAGCCCCATCCACTATTACTGGGACCCCGAAATCGTCTGCAACATCAATTATTTCTTTTGAGTTATCGATCTTTCCCGTCTCAGTTTCGCCGGCAATTGAGATTACCGCCATGACTGGATCCCCGTTTTGTTTCGCAGCCTCCAGCTGTTTTCTTAGATCATCAGGGTCCATTTTAAAGTCTTTGGAAGCGACATCTCTTTTTGAAACCAATCCGGTTGGACCGCCAACAATGTCACACATTTTACGTACAGAATAATGCGTATAGCTGCTGCCGAGAACCAAAAGCGGATGATCAGAAGTAGGGGTTTTTCCTTCTGCTACAGCCTTTCTCCTGGCGGCCATCAAAGCCGTCTGCATTGCCATACTGCCGCCGGAAGTGAATGTTCCATCTGCTTTTTCAGGATCATATCC
>MEXR01000005.1:7190-7312 GCA_001773775.1 Candidatus Amesbacteria bacterium RIFOXYB1_FULL_44_23
TATTATATGAATCAAACTGTCCAATCTCTTTTTACTCCTTATAAAGGAATTTTAGCTGCAGATGAATCAACAAATACTATAACTAAAAGATTTGCCTCACTTGGTTTAGTGTCAACTCCAGA
>MEXR01000006.1 GCA_001773775.1 Candidatus Amesbacteria bacterium RIFOXYB1_FULL_44_23
GTGGTCATTACGACATCATTATCGACTGTGAAAATGGAATTCCGTTTTTCACTCCGTTTTATTCCACCAAGCCGGTAATCCTTTTAATCCACCACGTTCATCAGGAAGTATTCAGGCAACACCTTCCGCCTTTTCTGTCCAGCCTGGCTATCTTTTTGGAAGCCAAACTCATGCCCATGATCTACAATCAACGTCGGATTGTCACCGTATCTGACTCATCTAAAAACGATATCGTTAACATTTTAAAAATACCCGCCAAGAATATCGATATAGTTACTCCGGGTATCGACTTAAATTCCTTTGCCGGCAGCGAAAAAACCAAACATCCTTCACTCATTTATTTAGGCCGAATCCGGGAATACAAAAACATCGACGTGGCCATTCAAGCATTTGCCTGGGTGGTTAAGTCGGTCCCATCGGCTAAATTTGTCATCGCCGGCTGGGGTGACAACCTTCACGATCTTCAAAAGCTTGCAATTAGCCTCGGCTTAAAGGACTCGGTTATTTTCATGGGCAAAGTCAGTGAAGACGACAAGGTCAAATTATTAGGTCAGTCCTGGGCCATGCTCCAACCATCATCTTTTGAAGGCTGGGGAATCACCGTTATCGAGGCAAATGCCTGTGGTACTCCGGTCATTGCTTCCAATGTCATTGGGCTTAAGGATTCGGTTGTTGCAGATCATACCGGAATACTGTTTGAAGAAAAAAATGTCGAAGAAATGGCCCAGGCCATGACTGATATCATCAAAAACAGAGAGAAGCGGGTTCTGCTTTCTAAAAACGCTCTTCAATGGTCTCAGAGATTTGATTGGGATTCTCAGTCAAGAAAGTTCTTTACCATTATTAGTTCCTGCTTAAACGACAAGGACACTCCTCCGTTATTTACTTCTCCTGATGTAGTCAGATCACATATCATATATGAAAATTGAAAACGCGATTAGACAACTTCGTAGGGCATTAATGTTAATGCTTCGACCTTCTAGTTCCTATTGGATGGCAGTTAAAAGTTTAAAACCGCTGAGTTCGAAATTTGGCTATGATCGGGGTACCCCAATCGACAGATTTTGGATCGAATCATTTTTAGAATTAAACACCAAACGCATAAAAGGCAAATGCCTGGAGGTTACCGATTCAACTTATGCTGAAAAATTTGGAGGCCAAAAAATAACTTCGATCGATGTGTTGGATATCAACCGAAAAAATCGTCAGGCAAATATTCATGACGATTTGCGCCACCTCAGGTCAATTAAATCAAACACCTACGACTGCATAATTCTGACCCACGTCTTAGGTTTGATCGATGATTTCGACTCAGCCATCAAGCAGTGTCATCGGGTACTAAAGCCTGGTGGCGCCCTTCTTGCTACATCTTCATGTTTCAGCCCCACATATGATACCAGCGTCAATTTCTGGAGATTTACAAAAGCCGGGTACGGCTACGCCTTCGGTAAATACTTCTCGCCTAAACACTTAACTGTTACCACTTACGGAAACGTTTTATCCGGCCAGTGCTTCTGGGTGGGTATGGCTCAGGAGGAACTAACCAAACAGCAACTAGAATACAACGACCCCAGATATCCGTGTATAGTCACGGCCTTAGCTATTAAATAAGTAAAAACCATGAATAAATATCCAACACTTACCATCGGCATACCAGCTTATAATGAGCAGGAAAATATCAAAAATCTTTTGGACGATTTAGCCAAGCAGGACTACGCCGGCGTAGCTTTAAAACAAATTATCATCGCTTCAGACGGTAGCACAGACCAAACAGCCGAGATTGTTCGTAGCTATCCTAATCCGAAAATTAAACTTATTGATAATTCTGATCGCCGGGGAGTTGCTGCCAGACAGAATCAAATTATCGACCGCACCTCTACTGATGTATTGGTTCTTCTGGATGCTGACATCAGAATCAAAGACCCCAAATTTATTGAAAAAATGATTACCCCCATTATTAATGGCCAGGCCGACTTAACTTCGTCTGCTCTTCAGGAATTACCGTCACCCGGTTTGCTTGGGTCTGCCCTAATCACCAGTATGAAGATCAAAACCCATCTTTTTGAAAGCTGGAAAAACGGTAATAATGGCTATCTTTGCCATGGTCCGACCAGGGCTTTTTGCAAAAAGCTTTATCAAACAACTAAGTTTATTGTCAACGACGGTGAAGACATGTATTCGTATCTCGTCTGTATAAAAAACAATTTTAGATTTCAGTATGTGAGAAGTGCCGTTGCCTTGTATCAGGTGCCCAGCACGCTCAAGGATCATTTAAAACAAAGCATTCGTTTCTTTAAATACCATTCTGACTTTTCCGCATTTTTCGAAAAAGATCTAATCGCCAGAGAATTAAGAATCCCGATCTCAGCTTACTTATCAGGCGCCGTCAAATCAGTTCCTATCGTTATTCACAGACTTCATCATGTTATTTTATATGTGCTTTTGGTTATCCTAATCAAAGTTCTAGTTTTGATTCACGTCGGTCCTCTGGATCTGTGGGGCGCATCTTCAACCAAGGTTAAGACTGTTTGAGATGGAAAAGAAGATAGAGATAATTACCACTTACTTTTATCCCGTCTACAGCGGATTGGAAGTAAACGTTTTTAATACTTATTCCCATCTGGCAAAAAGAGGCTGGGACATTGTCGTTCACACAACTACAGGCACCCATACCCAACCAGATGTTTTACCCTCTAAATCAAAAGTAAAGGGGATGAGGGTTTTTCGAACTTCGTTTCGTAAATATAGTTTTATTTCCCTCACGTCCGGTCTGAACATTAATGAAGAAAAACTGATTTGCTTACACGGTGTGGACATCCTCCCGAATTATTTTATTTACCTACAGGTAATTTTATTAAAACTGTTAGGTGCAAAAAGACCTAAATTAGTGTTTACCCCCCACGGAATCTTTGATTTGGGATTTTCAGGAGTCACTAGTCCCAAAATTTGGTTAAAAAACCTGGTTGATCATTCTCTTGGCTCATTCTTGATTAATCGCTCAGTTTCAGCAGTCAGAGCAGTTTCTGATTGGGAAAAAAATCATCTGGTTAAAAACGGTATTAATCCAGACTTGATCAAGGTAATAAACAACGGTCTCGAATCTGAAGCCTTTATGAATACCCGCAAAAAATCTAGTTTAAAGATTCGCCGCACAGTTAAAAAGTTAGGAACTTATTTTTTGCAACTAGGGAGAATTGACGAAATTAAAAATCAAAAAACAGCCATTCAGGCCCTGAAGCTGCTTCCTGACAATTTTAATCTGGCTCTGGTTGGCCAGGACCATAACCAGCAGTACAAAAAAGAGTTACTCAGACTGGTAAAAAAACTTAAATTGGAAAACCGGGTGCATTTTCTCGGGGTTATTAAGGGTATCGATAAATACTATTTGATGCGGAATGCACTTTGCATGGTCCATATGTCAAAGCTTGAAGGATTTTGTAATGTGGTCCATGAGGCTCTCAGTCAGGGTTTGCCGTGCATAGTGTCGGACAACACAGCTTTGACCGAACTGATTAAAAACAATACAAACGGATTTACTGTTGATAGTGAAGATTATAAAAAGGTGGCTCAAAAAATTCTTTTTATCAATAACAAATCAAACAAAAAACGTATCACAAAAATGAAAAACACCAACATCGTCAAAGTGAAAGGTCATTCATGGAAAAATACCGCCCTTAAAGTCGAACAACTTTATCTGTCAATCATAAAATGAAACCAAATTTAAAAAAAATCGACATTGTTGTTAAATATTTCATCCCGGTTGTTGCTGGAATTGAAGTAAATATTTTAGAAACATATCGCGTTCTGGTCGAGCAGGGTTGGGATGTAACCGTGCATACCTCAAAAGACGTTTATTTGCAAAAAAACAGTTTACCGGATCACGATTCGATTCAGGGGTTAAATGTTCATCGCTATCACTTTAGTTGGTATGGTTTTTTCCCTAAAATAAATTGGGACCAGTCAGGAATAATCGCTCTGCACAATTTTGATATTTTTCCTCATTTTCTGATTTTGCTACGCACACTTTTTCTTAAATTATTAGGCCGGAAAAAATATAAACTTGTTTTAACTCCTCACGGCGGCTTTAATCCGGAGTGGTCCATTTTTCCCGCCTGGAAAGCCTTTGTTAAACGCACCTACACCTATTCAGTTGGTACCTGGTTAATTAATAACACGGTCGATGCCGTTAGGGCTGTTTCAGATTGGGAAAAGTCTGAAATGATTAAAATGGGATTAAACAGAGAGTTAGTACACACTATTTCCAACGGCCTGGAGGACGCAGCTTTTGTAACTGATGAAAAACTTGTCAGCCCGAAAATAAAACAAAAAGTTAAATCGTGGGGTAAATATATTTTTGGTGATGCCAGAATATATTCAATCAAGAATTTGGAAACTATCATTGAAGCTCTCCCGTATATTCCTTCAGACATTAAGTTTGTAAACATCGGCATGGTAGGCGACCAAAACTATCTTGTCGAAATAAACAAACTAGCCGCCAGTCTCGGTGTTTCCAACAGAGTAATTTTCCCCGGAGTAGTTTATGGTGCTGACAAATACCATCTCTATAGACACTCCCTGGCTTTTGTTCACATGGCCAAGTGGGAAAGTTTCTGTAATGTAGTTCACCAGGCCATCGGCCATGGTTTGGTTTGTCTGGTTGCAGACAACACGGCCCTGCCATATTTAGTTAAAGACGGCATTAATGGATTTCTGATAGAAACCTATGACTATTTAAAGTTGGCCGAAAAAATAAATTACGTTCTTGATCCCAAAAACAGGCAGGTTGTAAATACCATTAAAAAACACAATCTTATTCACGGTCGCAATAACACTTGGAAAAATGTAGCAGCCAGAATGCAGGATTTATATTCCAAATTACTCTTCAAGGACTAACTATGAAAAAAATAATTCACTTACTCCTGCCTGTTTATAGGTATTTTTACCATCTCGTTTCTTCGGCCGGTATTAATGCCTATATGCTGGCTCTAAGAGTAAAACTAAGACACCTGGGAACAAACACCAGAATATATTTTGCCCATATCGTTGAGCCGTATAACGTGAGCATTGGTAATCACGTTTACATAAACCGAAACTGTGAAATAGTCACGGCCGGAAGTAGGGTTACCATAGGCAACTTTATTATGATCGGTCCCAACGTTACTTTTGTCGCCCAAAATCATGACGTTTCGGATTGGAGACAACCCATGATTTTCTCCAATAAATATATTCGTGGTGACATAGTGATTAAAGACGACGTATGGATAGGTGCCAATGCCACAATTCTGTCTGGAGTAACTATTAATCGTGGGGCGGTAGTGGCAGCCGGAGCAGTGGTTACCTCAGACGTGCCCGAGTACGCTATTGTCGGAGGTGTTCCGGCGGTAAAGATTAAAAGCCGGATACCGGAACATAAGATACGAGAGGCCAGTAAAATTGATTTACAAGCGTTATCTTCAAAAAAAATCAATTGGCGAACCTGGGGGGTGGGTAAAATTGTCTAACTCACTACCCTTTACCATCAGTAATCGCTTCAGGCTGCAAAGAGAAATCTTTACTGGCCAAAGCCTCGCCCCGAAAGGCGTTTATTTTGACACCAAAACCAGAACCTTGGTTTTTGCCAAAATAATTTTAAACTCCGATTCCGGAAAATCGGAAATTGGATATCATCGGTTGTTGTATAAGTACGCAAAGCAGATAAAAAACTCAAACGTTTTAATTCCCCGGCCTATTGGCATATATAAAACTGACGTGGGACCGGTGTATCTGTCGCAATATTTTCCGAAAGCAAAATCTGTGTTAGAAACCAATATCAAAAGTAAAACCAATCATTATCTTAGGGTTTTGAAATTTTTGGCCAGAGTCAGTAAGAAAAAAGTAAGCGACTCCAAATCAGTTAAACTAAACTTCAAGCCCGGGTACTATATCGTTTCGACTCTTCCCTACTATTTGCTCAGAAATTTAATCTCTTATCCGAATAGGGCTGGAGCTTTTGCTAAAGCATATCTTGGATTAATTAAATATTTGCCAACCTGGGCCAGTTTGGACTCTGACTTCGCCTGCCACGGTGACGTAAATGTTACCAACATCATGTCCCTGGGCTCAAAAACACTTTTGCTGGATTTTTCACAATGCTGCAACAGCCATAAGTATTACGATCTGTCCCAAGCCTTAAATTCAAGCTGGATGCAACCTGGTTTTCAGAGTTTATTATCAAGTCGGATTGCCAAGATTTTCTCTCTGAACCTTTTTGACTTGCGGCTGCTTAACTCATTTGTGGTTTACAACCTGCTTCAACGATTAAGTGTCAGGTACCCAAGATTCAAACAAAGCAAATTTTACCTGGACAGGTTAAATAAGCTTTCCGCTTTGCTATGACCCGCATATCTCAGATTCAAGTCATTAAATTATTAAAAATTTACGGCTACTCGTTGGTCCGGATAAATCGTGATCAGTTTAACCGGCTCAATGGTATTCTTAAAGACAGGCAGGGAAAACGCTACTTTTTTAAAGTCGTAAACGATCAGGACATCTACAGTTTCAATTCCTTGTTTAACGAAGCCAATGTGTCGCGTTATCTGGGCAAGTTGAGTCACCAAAAAATTGTCTCGTTTAAAGGTTACCGTCTAAAAATTCCCCTGGTGAAAAAAATAATTAAAAAAGACGGAATAGTTTGTCTTATATCAAATTTAGTCGAAGGTAATTCGTTACTGACCAAACCGTCGCAGTTCCAGGCCAGGATTTTAGAAATAACACTGGAACAGTTATTGTTACTCAACCGGCTGTTTGTTCGCTCTCCGGTTGATCAATATTTAATCAAATACACCAAAAACGACCTATTATTGTCCCTGCCCAGGAAATTAATTAAAGCCGTTCTCACTTCTCCGTCAGACGCCGTATCGCTGATTAAGATTGCGCTCAACTTTCTGAAATCAATCGCCTTTACCGGCTATCACAACGCTTTAATCCACGCTGACCTGAACGCCAGTAATATTATTCTTAAAGGTAAGACCATATATCTCACCGACTGGGAAGAAGTTGGTTGGGGTATTTCCACCTACAATATCGTCGGTCCGCTATGTGTCCACTGGCAAACCAGGGTCATTCGTAATAAAATTTTCATGTACCTTCAGAAAACCAAGCAAAACACATTAGCCGTGCCCTTGTTAGCCCATAAAGTTTTAATACTTTTTAATCAAAAAATGGACAGGAGCCACCCAAAGCGCGTCCGCGACCTAAAACTTCTGCGTTATTTAATCAAGACCAGATCCCTGTAATATGCACGATTTATTGGACAATATTATTCAAAAAAGACTGCCTTGTTTTTTTGTCTCTCCCCATCTTGATGATGCTGCCTTTTCGGCGGCCGGGCTAATTTCGTATTTGAATGCCGCGGTCGTGCCGGTCACGATCGTTAACGTATTTACTGCAGTTGGTGATCATCAGGGGTCACTGTCTGCCAGAGCGTTTTTGGCCCAATGTGGTTATTCCTCTCCCGAACAGTTATTCTCTGATCGGATCAAAGAGGATCAATTGGCTTTCGCGGAACTAGCCAACGTCAAAATAATAAATTTGGGGTGTATTGACTCGCTCTGGCGGCTAAAGTCAGAAAAAAATCCCCTGGTATCCAAACTCGGCCACTACATTCCGGAACTGGTCAATGTCTATCCCACTCATCGTTGGCACGTTAATCAAGGCAAAATTGCCAAAGCCGACGCTCCGCTGATTAAGGAGATTTCTCAAAAAATCAAGGCAATTTTACCTCCCAAGTCAGTCCTGTTTGCTCCTCTGGCAGTAGGCAACCACGTCGACCATGTCGTAGTCAAACAGGTCTGCTCATCTCTCAGGTCAGACTGTATCTACTGGTTAGATTATCCGTATCATCTCAAAAATGCAGTCGATCAGGATTTTATTATGGCCAAAAAACTAAAACGATACGATTTCAATCAGTCCTTAGATGCAAAACAAAAAATAATATTAAAATACTCTTCACAATTAAAACCAATTTTTGGCACAATTAACCCTGAAATTATTCCTGATTATTATTTTGTGCCTGATACTCAAATTTCATGAACCATCTGAAAAGACTAAGCCTTTTAACTTTTATTCTCAGTTTGATTTTATTGTTTGCCAGCATCAAGGGCGATGCAAATTCTTTTTCTAGAAATAGCAGTTTTACTGACGCTTCTACCGGCAGTCCGTTTGAAAGTAGCAGCAGCAGTTCCAGATATGTGCTTACCCAAGCCTTGTTTAAAAGCAGAAGCTTTCTTTTAACCAGGGATCAGGCCAAGTTCGCATCTCCGGACGTGGCCGAACACAATGGAAAGTACTTCACCTTGTTCATGCCCGGGATTTCTTTTATGGGACTTCCGTTCTATATATTGGGATCAATTGTGGGATTGCCTCAATTGGGCACCTTTTCCCTAAATTTTTGGCTGGCAATTATAAACGTATTTTTAGTTGCGGCATTAGCCAAACGCCTGGGCGCTTCCTGGTCCTGGAGCTTATTGGGTGGATTCTTATTTTTATTCGGTTCAAACGCCTGGGCTTACGCCCTGACTTATTCCCAACATCATCTGGCCGTATTTGCCACTATCAGCCTGCTTTTAATAAGCACCCACTCTCTGACTGTTAAAAACAATTTACTATTTGGCATTATTTTTGGCATAGCTTTATTAGCTGATTTTCCCAATCCGATAATTCTGTCTCCGATAGCCGTCTACCAACTGTCCCGTCATTTTCACTTTCATCGAAACAAAATTAATTGGTCGTGGTTGTTTATGGGAGCTGGCGTTTTACCGTTCTTAGTTATTTTTGCCTACTACAATCTGAAAACGACGGGCTCACCTTTGCTTTCGGCTCAGTTTGTCGGCCGGTCAAAAGAATTTAATGTCGCCACCTCAGTCCCTGCCGAAACTAAATCGGTCCCGGAAGTCAGATCTCCGGGGTTGCATTTGCCGCTTAAATCCAGAAGTCTGATTCGGGGTTTTAGCATCTTAATTTTTTCCGACGAACGGGGTTGGATTTATTACTCTCCGATGGTTTTAGTCGGAATTATCGGTTTAGTCCTCACTCTCAAAAAAAATTCCTCAAATCCGGTTCCTAATCTGATCTTTGCTGCCATCTGCTTTAATCTTCTTATCTATGCCATGTTCGGGGATCCGTGGGGTGGTTGGTCATTTGGCCCCCGCTATTTGATCCCGGCCACAGCCATGATCTCGGTGTTTATTCCGGTCTTCATGCAAAAATATGGGAAAAATGTTCTTGTAATGTCCGGCTTTCTGGTCGCCTGCGTCCTTAGTATCCGTCTGGCAACTTTGGCCGCTTTGACTACCGCTCACGTTCCGCCAAAGCAGGGGGCCGAGGCGCTTCCGGTTCCCATCCCTCATACCCCCAAATTAAACTCCAATTTTTTGGCAGCCAATAAAAGCAGTTCCTTGATTTATAACCTTTCATTTAAAAACCAAATGCCCGCCAACACCTATTACAAATTAGTCTTTGCCCTGGCTCTGATCACCTTTGTTACCTTGACCGGCTTTGCCGTGAATTCAAAACGTGTTTAAAAATTACAAAACAAATTCATATCTGATTTTAGGCAGCGTCTTGGTTGTCATTTCAGTAATTTCCTTTTTGGTTTACTACTTTAACCAATTAGGTCTGGCCTACAACGACGCCCGGTCCCACTTGGATATTGGCAGACGTGTGGTAGAAGGCCTCAAGCCGGGACTGGCTCAGCTGGGATCAGTCTGGCTCCCTCTAACCCATCTTTTGATGGTTCCCACTATCTGGAATGACTTTATGTGGCATTCCGGATTAGCCGGAGCCCTGCAGTCCATGATTGCTTTTGTAGCTACCGGAATGTTGGTCTTCCGGTTTTTGGAAAAAATAAATGTCGGCTTGTTAGGCAGACTGGTCGGGGTAGGAATTTTTGTCGCCAACATTAACGTTCTTTATCTGCAGTCGACTGCCATGACCGAACTACTGCTGTTGGCCACCATGACCGCGGGCTGCTATTACCTGATGTCTTGGTATCGAGACGACAAATTAGTTGATCTTATTAAATCCAGCTTTTTTATCATGCTGTCTACCGTTATCCGTTACGACGGCTGGTTTTTGCTGGTTACGGCTAGCGGGTTAATTGCACTCTACGCTTTCAAAAAGAAAGGCTATGTCACCGCAGAAGGCACCACTTTAATGTTTTTAACTTTAGGCAGTTTGGGTGTGGCACTTTGGTTTTTATGGAATCAATTAATTTTTAAAGACCCGCTCTATTTTGCTTTTGGCCCCTTCTCAGCTCACGCTCAGCAAACCCAACTGGAAGCTGCCGGAGTTTTGGCAACCAAGGGTAATATTCCGCTTTCAATCAAGGTTTATTTCTATGCCCTGATGTACAACTCCTATACAATTCCTGCGCTGATGGCAGCCGTCGGTGCCGTTATTTTATGGTTTGATAAGAAACTGTCTCCGGCAGTACGCTGGTCTACTTTGGCTTTACTGGCTCCGCTGGTATTTAACATTTTAGCTCTGTACCTCGGCCATTCAGTTTTATTTGTTCAGGGCATTGCCGGCGATACCTGGTTTAACATTCGCTATGGCATGATGCTTATGCCTTCCATCGCAATCTTTGCCGGCTATTTGATAGACAAGGCCAAATATCTGCGTTGGACTTTAATCGGACTGCTTTGTTTTGTTCTGTTTTTTGCTTTCGCCAATCAGGACGCAGTGACCATCGACGACGCCAGAGTCGGCAGTAGCCAGAAAAATGTTACCGAAGTCGCTGGTTGGTTGGAGGCAAATGCCAAAAACAAGGAAGGTTTTATTCTTATTTCCGCCGCCTCACACGACGCCATTATTTTCTCATCCAAGCTTCCCATGAAGCGCTTCATTCACGAGGGAACCGGATTATATTGGGAGTCTGCCTTGCAGATTCCGGATCGTTGGGCCCGCTGGATTATCATGCGCACTTACGACGACAACGACTTAACCTGGAAGTTTGTCAGCAAAACAAAAGGCTTTGCCTTGTACGACAAAGTTGGTTCATATCCATTCGCGGATATTTACCAGCTCAAGCCTGAATATCTGCCTGATTTAAATACCAAGCCTGTTTTCGGTAAGCAAAAATAATTTCCTTCATGACCCAACTGGACCTTTCCATAGTCACGTTATCCTTTAACACGAGTGAAATTACCGACAATTGTCTGATCAAAGTTAAACAGGCATCTGATTATTGTCAAAAACTCCTTAAAAATACTGTCCGGGCAATTGTCGTGGACAACGGATCTTCCGATTCTTCAGTTCAGACAATCAAAAACAAACATCCAAATGTTAGCTTGGTTGAGTTAAGCAAAAATTTAGGCTATTCCAGAGGCAACAACATTGGCATGGCCTTGGCAGATACTCCGTTTATTTTACTTATCAATTCAGACACCTTCTTAAACAAAGACACTTTGTACGAATCCCTCCACTTCATGAAAGAAAATCCCGAATGCAGTGTGATGTGTTGTAAATCAGTAGATAAAAACGGGCAGTATTGGCCCGATGGGGGGCACCTGCCAACTCCAAGAAACACTGCCCTGTGGGCTTTGGGATTAGAATATATCCCCATAATCAAAAATCATCTTCCCAAAATTTATGGCTATCAGCAGAAGTTTTATAGTCAGCTAGGTTTTCCCGAATGGTACCCCACATGTTTTTTTCTGATTAAAAAAGAGGTTTTCATTACCACCGGTGGCTTCGACGACCAACTGTTTTTATATATGGAAGACGTGGAATGGTGTCAAAGAATTCACCAAGCCGGCTATAAAATCTGGTATAACCCCCAAATTCAAGTTACCCATCTGGGCGGATCCAGCACTAAAAAATTAGCCACCCTAGAATTACTCAGGCAAGAATTAACAGGAATAGTCCATTTTCAAAAGAAACACTATCGTGATTTTTGGCCAATTCTTAGGGTGGTTTTAACAATTGGCATGTGTCTGCGTTCGCTTTTTTATTTACTCACCGGGAACTTTCTCAAAGCCGGTTGGTATATTAAGTTACTACAAACCGTTAAATAATAGTAAAATCCACCCATGCGTAAAATTATCGTCGCCCTGCTTTTATTGATCATTTTTGTATACAGCTTTAGTTATCAAAGCGTGTCAGCCGCAGACACCAAATCTACCTGGTGGGAATTTCAGTCCATCGACACCATGAAATACTCACGCGACCTAGCTAGGGAGAAACTAAATAATCAGGAGTTTGATCAGGTAATAAACCAACAGGTAGCCAACATCGCTTCTGCCGGCGCTTCCCATGTAGGCATAGCTACACCATACGACGAGGAATTCTTCCCGTTTTTAAAAAGGTGGGTTGATGCAGCCAGGAAAAACAATCTGAAAGTCTGGTTTAGGGGAAATTTTTCGGGTTGGGAGCATTGGTTTAACTATCCCAAAATTAGCCGGGCCGAGCATTTAGGAAAGGTTCGTGACTTTATCAAAAAACACCCGGATATTTTTGAAAATGGCGATGTTTTCACTTCTTGTCCTGAATGCGAAAATGGGGGACCCGGAGATCCGCGTATGGTAGGCGGAGTCGAAGACTTCAGGAAATTCTTGATAGATGAGTATCAGGTCACCAAGCAAGGCTTCAAGGATATCGGCAAGGATGTGAAGTCAAACTTTTTTTCAGTTAACTTTGACGTGGCTAAACTAATTTTTAACAAAGACACTACTGCCAAGCTGGACGGCGTAGTTACCATCGATCACTACGTTAAAACTCCCGAAAAACTGATTTCCGATATCCAGTACTTAAGTAATTATTCCGGAGGTCGGGTGGTTTTGGGGGAATTTGGAGCTCCCATTCCTGACATTCATGGGCAGATGTCAGCTGAGCAGCAGGCTGAATGGTTGGAAAAAGCCTTGTACTTATTAGCTCAAAAAAGAGATATAGTATTAGGACTAAATTATTGGCTTTCGGTTGGCGGTTCAACTCAGATCTGGGACGGGAAGGGCAATCCCAAACCGGCAGTGTCAACCCTTTCCCACTACTACATTCCTCAAAAAACTCTGACCATCGAAGTTAAAAGCGATATTAAAACCCCGGTTTCCCAAGCTTCAATTAACTGGCTGGGACGGCAATATTTTACTGATTCAAAGGGCAGGGTCACCATCTCATACCCTTCTCAAATAGCCACGGAAAGCTCGCTTTTAGTCGATGGCGTCAAGGCCGGTTTTTCGCAGGTGGCTGCTTTTATTACCCCCCGCGACAGCCTGGTGCCCATTTCTTTAGTCAAGACCAAGCCTAACATTTTTTACCGTATTTATGCCTCACTCTTGAAATTGCTAAACCTGTAGTGTATAATTCCCCCAGTCGTCAATCCTCCTGCTCTTCCTGACACTTCCGCCCGTTTTCCAAGTATCTAATAAATCATGACCAAAAGTCTAAAATTCAGTTTTCTTCTATTTCTCGGGCTTTTCCTGGGAGTTTCCCCCGTTCGTGCCATCGATTTACCCGATTTTCCTTCCTGTACCAGCCCGACCGGCTCTATCCTGGTTAACTACGAATCCGGCATTCATGGCATTCCCGGCTCCAGCGGCGAGTACGTAGGTTCAGACGTTGTATATACTGTTTCCGACACCCAGGTTACCCAATGTTTTTGCGCTGTCAGTGGCAGCGGAATTCAAACCAACTGGTGGAAGCTAAATAGCCTCGATCAAGAGCAAATCGAATACCTTAAAAACCTAGGCTGGATTTACATCGCCGATGGCTCTGCCTGGGGCTTGGACGCCACCCCCTACATGGCCTTAAATACCCAATATAACTGTGGTGGAGCCCCTGTGGTTACCCCAACCCCCACCGGATCACCCGCTCCTCAGCCTTGTAACGGCTGTGGTGGAGCTCCTACCTGGAGTTGTACGGCCGCCAAACCTGCCGCACCCGTGGTCACCTCAGTAGTTCGTAGCGCCACTACCGCCCAAATCACCTGGACCGCCGTTGCCAACGCCACTCACTACGTCATCTCCTATGGAACCGAACCCGGCAAGTACATCTATGGAGTACCTAATACCGGTAAGGTTACTTCTTACGTCGTAGGCAGTTTAGTGCCAGGCACCCGCTATTACTTTGTGGTCATAGCCGTCAATGATTGTATGCCTTCCGATCCTTCAACTTCAGGTCAGGTTTTGGGAGCATCCACCACCAGAGGCGACGTTCTGGGATTGGCTTCTACTGGAAGCCTTCCGGCAGTATACTTGTCCTTAGCTTTAGGAGGTTTATTCTTTGCCCTTTTTCTTCTCACCAAAAAACTCTCACGTCGTAGTGCGTAATCTCTCCTTTGTCTTTCTTTTTCTCTCGGCAGTCAGCTTTCTTGTTGCCGGTTTCTTTATCTACGAGCGATATTACGATCCCCAAAGATTGGCGATTTTTGGACCTAACGATGTCGTCGTCGTGGCCGAGATTTCCGCCTCAGCCTCTGCCGGTTTGCCTATGCGTTTAACTCTTCCCAGCTTGGGTTTGGATCTGCCGGTAATTCCCGCCAGCGTCTCGGCCAATCACTGGCCAACTACCACCCAAGGGGTCTCCTACATGGTATCGTCTGCTCTTCCGGGAGCAGGAAATAGTGTTTTCTACGGTCACAATTGGCCAAGAATCTTAGGCACTCTAAGTCAGGCCCAGGTGGGTCAGCAGTTAACAATCACTACCTCTGACGGCCAAGTCCAAAATTATCGCATTCAGTCCGTTGAAGTTGTTAAAAGCAGCGCTGTTGACATCTTAAATCCATCAGAGCTTCCCCGAATAACTTTGTATACTTGCGCCGGAATCTTTGATCAAAACAGACTGGTAGTAGTCGCCGATTGACAACCTGGGCTTGTGTGGTGCTAAACTAAATTGATGTTTGCTGTCCCTGTATTTTTTTTAATTCTCCCGATTATTTATGTTCTGGTTTCCGGAATTCGCATCATTGATCAGTACGAGCGGGGAGTCGTCCTCACTTTGGGCGCTTACTCTCACGTTTTAGAGCCCGGGTTACGAATCATTATTCCCATCGTTCAAAGAATCATCAAAGTTGATATCAGAATTACTACCGCCGATATTCCTCAACAGGAGGTTATTACCAAAGACAATGTTCCGGTCGGAATCAACGCCGTGGTTTATTTCCAGGTCGTCAAGCCGGCAGACGCCATGCTCAAAGTACAAAACTACACCTACGCCATTACTCAGTACGCCCAAACCGCACTCCGGGATGTAATCGGAGGAGTCGAGTTAGATACTTTACTGGCGGAGCGTCAGAAAATTTCCGACGAAATTAAATTATTGGTTGACAATGAAATCGCCAATTGGGGCGTTGACGTGGTTTCGATTAAAATTCAGGACATTGAATTGCCGGCCGATATGAAACGGGTCATGGCACTCCAAGCCCAGGCAGAACGCGAACGCCGGGCTGCCATCATCAGAGCTCAGGGTGAATTAACTGCCTCCGAGAATTTGAACAAAGCCATGTCTCAGTTGTCTCAATCCGGCGCGATTTCCCTGCGCACCCTACAGACCATTGAAGCCACCACGGCCAACCCCGCCAACACTATAATCTTTGCCTTACCCACAGAAATCATGGAAGGCCTCAAACGTTTCAACGCCAAATAATTTCCCCCTATATTTTAGCTGCCAAACTTCCGGATTCCTTTTAGTCTGCCTGGTTACGAAGATCGCTACTTTACCGCCTGCAAAAAATCCTGTGCCAGTTGAGCCGTTTGGGCTGTGGCTTGGTAAAATTCTTTCCAGACGACCACAATGTTGGCTCCGTTAAAAGTGGCTCTTTGTACTTCCCGAATTGTGTCTCCTCCTGCAATTGAAATTAAAGTGTCGTATGTTGATTTGATTTTGTTAATTTGTAAGTAGGGGATTGGTTTGTCTTTATTAAACGTTTCTTCGTCCACACCACGGTGCAAAATTACCACATTGGGTAATTTTTTTAACCGTCTCAATATTTTCACAGGCATTTCCACGTTCATCATATCCACCATGCTGTCGATTTGAAGTTTGTTACAGGTTTCAATAAATGAGTTTAAAGTTTCTAGCGGAGCTTGTCCCAAGGCAATCGCTCCCGACGCTCCGGCTTGAAACACCATTGTGGCTTCGGTGCTTCCGCGGTCCATGGTCTTAAGATCTGCTACCACATACCCTCCCCACCAACTCACGATGTTTCGAATTCCCTGCCAGCCGAAATTCTTAATCAGTGGGGTTCCCGCCTCAACCAGGATTCGCTCATTTTTGGGCAATCTGCCAATTATGGCTCTCGCTTCACTCAAATCACTGTTTAACGCAACTTGTAAATACTTAAGTTTTCTATTCAACATTTCTGGCTAAAGCATAATTCAATTGACTTCCAACTTCAATTGCACCAATATTAGTCTACGATGTCGCTTTTCCATCATCTCTTCGTTCCGCACCATACCAACAATCAGAAAGCCAAGATCCTTCACTCGCCTTCACTGGCTATCATCATCGGAGTTTTTGCTCTCTTTCAGATTGTAATAGGGCATTTGACGGCTCGGTTTCCTTTAATTTTGGGTTACGCATCCCAGATTGCTCCGGCTGAAATTGTCCGCCTGACTAATATCGAACGTCAAAAGCAAGGTTTGCCGGCTTTGACTCTCAACTCCCAACTTTCCTCAGCTGCTCTGAAAAAAGCCTCAGACATGTTTGCCAAAAACTATTGGGCCCATGTCTCACCTTCCGGAACTCAGCCTTGGTTTTTTATCTCCCAGTCCGGTTATACCTATCGTTATGCCGGTGAAAACCTGGCCCGCGACTTTTCGGATCCGCAATCGGTAGTTACCGCCTGGATGAATTCACCTACCCATAAAGAAAACGTAGTTAATTCCCGTTACCAGGACATTGGTGTGGCGGTGATCGACGGAACTCTGGAAGGCCGTGAAACGACCCTGGTGGTTCAGATGTTTGGTACCAAACTGGAAGCTTTAGCCAAATCAACCGGGCAGACCGCCTCTATCGCGGTCAAGGCCCAGGAGCCTCAGGCAACACCCATCCCCACTCCTGTGCCCACCATTGCCGTGGCTGCGTATCCGGAAGTCGGGGCGGTTGCGATGGCCGAGCCGGTGTCCAAATCCCTAGTGCGGTCCTCACCGTACGAAATTACTAAGTTTGTATCATATGGCCTTCTGATTGTAATAATGGCCGTTCTTGCTGTAGACATAGTGGTAGCCAGCAGGCGCCGGCTTGTTCGCTGGACCAGCAAAAGTTTTGCCCATTTCATCTTTATTGGGATATTATTAATTGCCGCCACCACGATACTGCGTGGTCAGATAATTTAATTTATGTCACACTATACTTTCGAAAAAGATTTTTCCCGCCACCCCCTGCATTATTTTATTTTGCTCAGCTTTCTTATGGTTGGTCTGTGGGGAATCTTCTGGTTTTCATTCCTGCCGGCAATGCAGTTAAGTATTCTGGTGACCATGTCAATTTTTTACGTTGTATGGGGTATAATGCACCATCACGAACATAAAAATCTCAATTCTAAAATTGTGTTTGAGTATTTGTTGATTGCTATGTTTGCCATATTAATATTTGGTTCCTTACTCATCCGCACTTGAAACACCGACTTTTTACCAGCATCGAAATTCCGCCCGAAATTGTTTCCCGCATTGTACTTCTGCAAAAAAAGATTGATGCCCAGGGATTACCGATTCGTTGGCAGAAAAGTGAAAAACTTCACCTGACTCTAAATTTTTTGGGCCGGGTTGAAGAAGACAAAATTAACAATGTTAAAAATGCCATCAGCGATGTGACAGCCCAATTCAGTCGTTTTACGTTAAAACCCAGTTTTTTGGAAACCATGTATCAAAAACACGATTTTTCATATATTTATCTGGCCCCGACCGGTGATTTGGAGACTCTTTCTCAGATTCAAAAGCAATTAAGTGTATCTTTTGGGGAGATGGATATTCCCCAGCCCAAAAAATTTCTGGCCCACATTACTATCGGATTCGTCCAAAAGTCGGACCCGGTATACACCAAGTCCGTTTTGGACACCATAAACGGACTTAATTTTGTTCCCATGTCAAAATTTGAAGTAGATTCCATTTCCTTGTTTGAGAGCTTTTTGGCCAAAGATACCAGCCATTTTCAGAAAATTGGACGGTTCATGTTAAGATAATCCTTACCGATGAAAGGCATTATCTTAGCCGGAGGCAACGCCACTCGGCTTCGACCGCTAACTAAGGTCACTTGTAAACAACTTCTCCCGGTATACGATCGTCCGATGATTTATTACCCCATAAACACTCTGGTTTCTTCTGGGATCAGGGACATTTTAATTATCGTTGCCCCCACCTACTCCGGTCACTTTCTAAATCTCTTGGGCTCGGGTAAAGAATTTGGAGCTAATTTTAGTTTTGCGATTCAGGACTCTCCTCGGGGCTTGGCTGACGCGTTTATTGTCGGTGAAGACTTCATTGCCAATGATAATGTAACCATGATCCTGGGAGATAATATTTTTGATCAGGATTTTTCCAAGGAAATTAAATCATTTAAATCAGGGGCCATGATATTTTCCAAACAGGTACCAGATCCGGAGCGTTTTGGTGTAGTGGAGTTTGATAAAAATCATAAAGTAATCAATATCGAAGAAAAACCGCAAAAACCCAAAAGCAACTACTGCGTCGTTGGCCTTTATGCCTATGATCCCCGATGCGTTCAATATGCCAAGGAGCTTAAGCCGTCGGCCAGGGGGGAAATTGAAATTACCGATTTGAACAATCGCTATCTAAGGGGCGGTGAGCTGAAGGTCAATCTTTTTGATGGATTATGGGAAGACGCCGGAACCTTTGACTCGCTTATACGAGTCAGCAATTACATGGCGTCTAAACAAAACAAACTAAAAAAATGAAACTATTGGTTACCGGAGGAGCTGGGTTTATAGGTTCCAATTTTATCCATTATTGGCTGAAACACTACCCGGAGGATTCGATTGTTAATTTGGATAAGTTAACCTACGCCGGTCACCTTTCTTCGCTAAAAGATGTTTCTGAGAATTCACGATATAAATTTGTCAAAGGCGACATTTGTTCTCAAAAGTTAACCGATTCTTTAATGGTCGATGTCGACACGGTGGTGCATTTTGCAGCCGAATCACATGTCGACCGGTCAATTCTTCACCCCTCCGAATTTGTCAGAAGTAATGTTTTGGGTACTCAGGTACTTCTAGAATCAGCTCTTAAAAACAAGGTAAAACGCTTTCACCTTATTTCAACGGATGAAGTGTTCGGATCACTTCCCTTAAATTCCCGAACCAAATTTTCCGAAAGCACACCCTACGATCCCAAAAGTCCTTATTCTGCCTCAAAATCCGCAGCCGATCACCTGGTCAGGGCATATTTCCACACCTTCGGATTACCGATAACCATCACCAATTGCTCTAACAATTTTGGTCCATATCAAAATCCGGAAAAATTCATTCCCAGAATGATCACCAATCTGATTTTAAATCAGAAGATTCCCATATACGGCGACGGCAAAAACGTTCGTGATTGGTTATACGTTGAAGATCACTGTTGGGCGATTGATTTGATTGTTCACAACGGCCGCCCGGGACAAACGTACTGTATCGGTGGTCAGAAAAAAGAGTTTTCCAATTTTGAAATTGCCCAAAAAATCATCAAACTGATGGGGATGGACAAATCGATGCTGGAATTTGTTGCTGATCGGCCCAGTCACGACCGGCGATATGCCGTTAATTGGAGCAAAGTTCACCGGGAACTTGGCTGGTCTCCTGCCAAAAACTTTGACGATCGACTCAAAAGCACTGTAGAATGGTACAGCAACAATAAGTGGTGGTGGATGCCTTTAAAAAAACAAGCTGAATCAATTTATCGAAAATGAATATCGCCAACACCAAACTGCCTGGAGTACTTGATATTACACGCCAAACATTCAAAGACGATCGAGGTTTTTTCCGGGAAGTATTTCATCTGGATGAACTTGAAGCAGCCATAGGCAAACAATTTCATCCGCTTCAAATGAATCATTCACGCTCACTGCCCGGGGTGATCCGAGCTTTGCATGCAGAAAGATGGAATAAGTTGATTTATCCGGTTAGTGGAAATATGTTGGCCGTTTTGGTGGATATTCGTCCTGATTCTCCCACTTTTGGTCAAACGGAAAAAATTACTTTTGATGAAAGCAACCGTCACGCACTCTATATTCCGGTGGGCGTTGCTAACTCGATTTGCGTATTAGGCGACCGCCCGGTCGAATATGTATATTTAGTGGATGCCTACTATACAGGTAAAGACACCACGGCAGTTGCCTGGGACGATCCGGAACTAGCCATCGATTGGCCGATCTCAAACCCCATTATTTCCGAACGGGATAAAAATAATCCAACCTTAAAACAACTATTTCCGGAAAAGTTTAAGTAGAAAATCTATGAAGTTGTTGGTCACCGGAGCAAGTGGACTGGTAGGTTCTCGTTTTTTGGAATTAACCAAATACAACAAATCGCTTCTTACTCCGGATCTGCCCGAGTTTGATTTAACAAGCCCCAAAACAGTACATAATGTCGTTCAGACTTTTAAGCCCGATGTGATAATTCATTTTGCTGCTTTTACTGATGTCACCGCGGCCGAAAATCAAAAAGGGGACAAATCGGGACTCTGTTGGCAGGTCAACGTTGTCGGCACAAAAAACCTGCTTACCTCTGCCAAAACAGCAGCTGCTAAATTTATTTACATATCAACGGACATGGTTTTCTCCGGATCAACATCTGACCCTGGTCCATACACAGAGGATCATCTCCCTGAATCCAACCCCGACCATCTGACCTGGTATGGGTATTCCAAGGCTATGTCAGAGGAGTTAGTTCGACAGGCCCGGGAAACAGTTGTGAGAATTATTTATCCTGTCCGCTCAAGCTTCCCAGCCAAACTGGATTACCTTAGAAAACCGTTATCGCTTTTCGATCAGGGTAAGTTGTACCCGCTTTTTTCCGATCAGCAGATTTCAATTACTTTTATAGATGAACTTTGTCTGGCCCTGGACAAAATAATCACTATAAAAAAACCGGGCATTTATCATGTCTCCTCCGGTGATACCACAACTCCGTATGATCTGATTTCTTATCTCATTAAAAAAGCCAGGGGAAAAGAGAGCGTGGTGCAAAAATCCTCGCTTATGGACTTTTTAAAAACCGCTTCCAACCCGAACCGCTACCCGATTTACGGAGGCTTATCAGTTCAAAAAACAGAAACGGAGTTGGGTATTAAATTCAGCTCTTGGCATCAGATTGTCGATCAGATTGTTGCCTCCACTGCTTAATTTTTTTGTGGTCACCTGACAGTAGAACATCCGGAACTTTCCACCCTCTATATTCTTCGGGCCTGGTGTACTGCGGATACTCCGTTTCACCTTCATTTTCATGAGACTCTTCATAAAGCGACTCTTCATTTCCCAACACTCCCGGAATCAATCTCACCACCGCATCCACGATGGTCATGGTCGGTAATTCTCCACCCGACAATACGTAATCTCCGACAGAAATCACTTCATCTGCGATGTTTTCATGGACCCGATGGTCGACCCCCTCATAATGGCCGCAAATAATAATCAAGTGTTGATTGGTCGCCAGATGTCCGGCTTTTGCTTGGGTAAATTTGGATCCTCCTGCATCAGTCAGAATTACTTTGGAACCGTCTTTTTTCAATTCGGTTACCGCTTTATCGATAATATCTACTTTCATCACCATTCCGGCCCCGCCACCATAAGGCCGATCATCGACTGTTTTGTAATTATCAACCGTCCACTTTCTTAAATCGTGAATTTGTATGTCTACCAATCCTTTTTCTTTAGCTCTTTTGACTATCGAAAAATCAAACGGGCCGGAAAACATTTCCGGAAACAGGGTCAGAATATCAATTTTCATACAATGATTATATAATCAAATTTACATGAAAGTAGTCATAATCATCCCTACCTACAACGAAAAAGAAAACACCCAGCGGATGATTAAGGCTCTGTCTAAAATCGTCCCCATAGTCAAAGACCACACTCTTGAAGTTTTGTATGTTGACGACTCAAGCCCGGATGGTACTGCTGGCGTGGTTGAATCTGAAATGAAAAAGTATCCCTGGCTGCATTTGTTATCCGGCAGCCCCAAAAAGGGTCTCGGAGTAGCCTACGCCAGGGGAATGGCCTATGCCATGAAGCAGTTATCAGCCGACTATTTGATGGAATTTGATTCCGATTTTCAACATCCCCCCAGAGACATTCCCAGAATGGTCAATGAGATTGACCATGGTTACGATTACATAATCGCTTCTCGGTACGTTCCCGGCGGTTCAGTTCCGGCCAACTGGACTATCGACCGGAAGGCAGTCAGCCTGGTGGGTAATTTAATAGCCAGGATAGGATTACTAATTCCCCAGGTCCACGATTGTACCGGAGGTTTCAAGCTTTCCCGGGTCAAAGGATTTATGGATGAGTTTGACTTCGACACGTTACTATCCAAAAAATTCGCCTACAAAATCCACCTCCTGGCTTACATGGTCGTTACCAAAAAAGCCAAAATTAAAGAAGTCCCCTTTAGTTTTGAAAACCGGATTGTCGGTAATTCTAAATATTCCACTAACGAAATGAAGGAATCTCTGAAGGTAATTTTACTTTTCCAGCTTAAAAACCCTTCGATTATTAAATTTTTCAAATTCGGGGTAGTCGGTGGGGTTGGATTTTTAGTTAACCTTTTTGGTTTAAGATTCTTCAATGGAGTCTATCAGCAGTTTTCCTGGCCGATTGGGTTAGTAAACTTTGTCGCCAATGCCACAGCTGCCGAAATTTCCATCATTTCCAATTTTATTTTCAATAATCTCTGGACCTTTTCTAAAGAAAAAATCACCAACCCCGTTCAATATATCTCTAAATTCTTTGCGTTTAACTTTTCTTCTATCATCGGCGGAATATTGGTCCCGTCCTTTATTATCGGCGTCGGCACTCAAATTTTCGGGGATCAGTATCGGGAAGTATTTTTAATTCTGGCTCTGTTTGGTTTCACTGTCCCCTTCAATTGGTTTGTTTACAACAAGTTCATTTGGGGCAAGAAGAACTTAAAGTAGAGGTCCCCAGTTGGCAATAGACAGGGTATTATTGGAGACGAAGTTGATCGTATATAAAAATAGCGGAATTATGGATGCAATCAGCAAAACTCTGATTTCCTTTTTGGCAAACATCTCCGAAAAACCCAAAAGCACTACCGGGACCAAAGGCAAGCTATAACGGCTGATGTCCCGATGACTGACAAAAAGCAGGGATGTATAAAAAACCAATCCGAACATTCCCCACACCAGATCTTTTTTCAATGCATAGTACACTCCCAGCCCTGCCAGCAGATATATCCAAACCACGTCCTCCAACCAAAAACTTCCCACCCAAGCCTGGGTTGAGTCAAACACCCTAAACGGCAGAGTTTGTAGATGAATGTTGTCTCCCGTATGAAAATACGCCCAAAAATCTCCGGTTCTTAAATAATAAAATCCGAACAGTCCCACCAGAGTCATTCCCATGATAATCAGTACCGGCCAGATTCGCATTTCCCATTTCCTGGTCTTTAAAAACTGCACGATCTGAAAAATAAAATAGGTCAGAAGAAGCAGTACTCCGGGACTTTTAGTCAGAATTGCCAGCGATCCCAGAACTGCAGCCAGTAAGAAACTTCTTTTTTTAAACAGCAGTAGTGAGCCAGCCGTCAGGGCAATAAATAATGTTTCCGGACTGCCGACGCTTCTAACCGCCCACATCCTTGGCCACCAAAATAACCACGCCAAAGCCAGCCAGAATCCACTCTTCCATTTTAATGTTTCAGCCGCCAGGTAAATTATTACGGCTCCGGCAATAGTGGCCAACACGTTTACAGCCACCATAG
>MEXR01000007.1:0-1874 GCA_001773775.1 Candidatus Amesbacteria bacterium RIFOXYB1_FULL_44_23
AAGAGATAGGGATAGGGGGTGATAGTTTGACAACCAGAATCGCCGCAAGTGAAATGATTGCGGTTAGAAACACTACTTTTCCCGGCCAAGAATTCATAATCAATAACTTAATGGTTATTTAGTTATATGTCAAGCGGGCTGTATATTGAAATACTTTAAAGCGTCGCTTTGCATTTTTTGATTGAGCAAGCTCCAGCTTAACTTATATACTTTATTAGGTTCGGTGTCTTCTCCATAACCACTCACAGTGCCGATACCTATAAAACCGGCCGCTTCGGCTGCCTTGATAGAGTTTGAGTTTTCAGGATCGATATATGCCAGAACAACTATGTTGTTAGGGTCGGAATCCCCTACTCTCTGCATTCGATTTGAGATTTCTAAACAGGCCTGCATAATTCCTCCAACCATTCTTCCGGGAGGAGTGTCTGGCGATTTGGCGAAGCTAATTTCGAGCAGTCTATTTTGGTCCAGGTCGGTGCTTGTGAGTAATCCCTCTTCCACCAGGCGCTGGGCTTGTTGTTTTTCTTCTGGTCCGGAGTAGAAGTACACAAAACCCTGAACTTCTCCGACGTTTTCAGTATTTGCACGTTGAGATGCGCTGACAGCGAACAGGTGGTGCCTTCTGTTTTTTGCTTCCCCTTGTTCTTGCATCCAGGCAATATAGTCTTCGTCGGTCAAATTTAAATCGGCCATCCAGGTTTGTACAGCCGGACTGTTAATTGTGGCCTTTAGCTTTGTAGCATCGACGTAATCGTGTGGGTCTAAGTATCTGACTGCCGAGATTTGACCTTGATATCTTTTTTGCTCTCTGGTTCTGGCAGAGTAATCTTGAGTTTTTAAATCTTCAATGGACGAATCGTCGCTCATGGTTGGTTAGTGGTCTAATTATACACATAAATATATACTAGTTTAGATGGGAAAGAGGATGATGGCTGGAGTAGGAGTGGCAACGTTGATTGTGGTGGGTGGATGGTATTGGAGGTCAAAAATGCCGGTGCCGGCATATGAAATAGTCAGAGTAATTGATGGAGACACGTTTGAAACTAAAGAAAAGCAACGAATCCGATTGGCGAACTTGGATGCTCCGGAATTGGACCTGTGCGGAGGCGCCGAAGCAAAAAAAGAATTGGAAAAGTTGGTTTTGGGACAGCCGGTATAT
Source organism: Candidatus Amesbacteria bacterium RIFOXYB1_FULL_44_23 (assembly GCA_001773775.1). Lineage (GTDB taxonomy): Bacteria > Patescibacteriota > Microgenomatia > CAZETR01 > Amesbacteraceae > MEXR01. The sequence continues at coordinate 1,160 of MEXR01000007.1, forward strand.
TTGAAAATTCTGTATAGGGATAAATATATGAGGTTTTTGAGTCTGGTGTACACTCCCGAGGGTTTTGTAAATGAAAAAATGGCCGGAACCGGGCTGTCAGTTTACAGATTAAAGTTTGAAAAAAGTTCAGAAACGGAAAAAATTGAGCGGGCTTATAAGAAAGCCGTTAAGGAAAAAATCGGACTGTACAGCGCAAAATGTACTCAAACCGTAAACTCAGCGAAACCTAAATGTAATATTAAGGGTAATGTAAGGGAAGGAAACGATGCCAAGACATTTATACCGCCCGGCTGCACTAGCTATAGTTCAACTCTGGTCCAGTTGTACTTAGGTGACCGTTGGTTTTGTACTGAAGCGGAGGCGGTGAAAGCCGGTTTTAGAAAAGTGAAAGGATGCAATTAACGGCGAAGTTTGTTATCTACAACCCTTGCCCCAGTTTCTGATAATCGAAGTGATCATTGCATACTTGCTCATTCTGTCGATGGAGCCGCTGCGGTATTGAGTCACGGCAATTCTGATGTCCGAGATGTTGATACAGCCATCTTTGTTCAAGTCGATACTAAGAGTGGGCATGGGTGTGGGAATAGGAGTGGGGGTGGGAGTAATTTGAACTTCGGTTGATTCTGGTTCACCCGGTTTGGGAATGCGAGTGGGTTTAGGGGCGCGAGTAGGTCTAGGCGTCTCGGTTGGTCGTGGAGTGCGGCTGGGTCTGGGA
>MEXR01000007.1:1881-16840 GCA_001773775.1 Candidatus Amesbacteria bacterium RIFOXYB1_FULL_44_23
TGGGTCTGATTGTGGGGGTGGGAGTTGGAACAATTGTTGGGCGCGGAGTTGGAGTGGGGGTTGCGGTCGGGCGAGGTGTAGGGGTAGCTGTTGGACGTGGAGTGGGAGTGGCTGTTGGGCGTGGAGTAGGAGTTGGGGTTGGAGTGGGTGTCGGTGTGGGAGTTGGGGTAGGTGTTGGGGTTGGGCGCGGGGTGGGAGTGGCTGTTGGAATGGGGGTTGGGGTCAGGGTAGGAATCGGCGTAGCTGTGGGGATTGGGGTAGCGGTGGGAATGGGAGTGGGCGTAGCAGTCGGAAACGGAGTTGAAGTCGGAACAGGAGTCGGAGACGGCGTGGGTGTGGGAGTGTTTATGGGTTCAATGGATGGACCGGGAGTCGGAAAAGGAGTGTTGGTGGGGGCAACAAAGTTAAGTGTTAAACCAAGAGGGATAACTTTGGGAACGAGGGTCAGGGCGTTGACGTCAACAATCTGGGCGGTTGAAGTTTCAACGGTCAAAGTGGAGGTGTCGTTAGGGTTTGTGGTGGCGGTTTGGAACGGAAGCTGAGCAAAGGCAAAAGTTTGGGAAGGAGGATTTTGCCTGTCTGCACTGGCCAAACCGGCGACGATGTGAATGCGGCCGCTGATACTGGCGTCGGTCCAAACGGTTTTTTCGATAACAGTTCCCAATCTGGGAGTGATTGAGTAATCCTGATACAGCCGGATTTTACTTGGATCAAAAAGAATATCGACGCGGACAAAACCCACTCCCCTGTCGTTACTATCCAGATTCAAGGTTATGGTGTCGGTGGCGGCCATGTTGGTAGAAGGCAGGGAAAAGGAAAATTCGGCTTCTCCTGATAGTGCTGCAGCGCTAGACTGAAGGTTGGTGCGTTTTTGCACAGCCAGAGTGACCAGAGGGATGAAAAAGACCAAGATTCCTACGACCAGAAGCTTGTTAAAGGGGAGGCGGATTTTGGGTTTTGGCGGCAAATTAGTTTCTTGGATAGGGGAAGGTGTGGTTTCTGGAAGTTCGTTTGGGTAATCCATAAATTTAGTATTAATAGAATAATATAATATATTTAGGAAAAATATGGTATAGGCATTTTGGGAATTTCAGGTTTAGGAGCGGTAATTATTTAACCAGATGATGTAATCTACGCCGTCAACTACATGATCATTGTTGAAGTCCCCCTGGGCCGGTCCCAGGGTGGCGGCATCGCCATAGTGGTTTATCCAGATAACATAATCCAGACCATCGATCAGGCCGTCGTTATTGGCATCGCCGGGTGAAACAGTGGGTTGAGAGTTGAGGTTTTTTATTTTCACTGCCAAATCTGCAGAGAGATTATTGACGGCCAGTGTTAATACACCGGCAGCGTCGGTTGACTGGGTAGTGGTGTTAGAAATTTGGCCGGTAGAAGTGTTCCACCATTCGATGGTCAGAGTGCGATTGGGGCTAAAGCCCGACAGGGAAATGTTTGATGTTTGGGAAGTAATACTTACTCCGTCGGCTACATTTTTCCAGGTGTGGTTGGCATTGGAAATCCATAAATGTCCCTGATTGGCGGTGAGATCTTTTTGTCCCCAGGCTCTAATTTGCGGATTAGATGAGGTGGCTGCCGCATCAACATAACGACCGTTGTTTAGGGGGACATCCTTGATGAATCGATAGTAGTTGCCAAACAGGTTTCTGTGGTCAAAGGAGCGGGAGTACAGGTGGCCATAGCTGTCGTAATCCGAATACCAGTAAGACTCGATTAATCCTCCGGGGTTAATGCCGGCCCAGATGTAGTTGTGAAGCCAAAGGGCTTGGGTATCCACCAGAAAATCCTGAGTTCCCGGCTCGGTGCCGGAATCGGTGAAGCCGGTCTCTCCCCTGATTATGGGTTTATTTAGCCCGCCCGGCTGCTTGGCTCCCAGCTGCATACTAATATTGTAGGTGGCCAGAGCGGTATCGAAGAAACTGGCAGATACGCCGGGGTCGTTTTTGGCTATGTAGCGATGAACATCTACAAAATCGACATTGGGAGCCTGGTTCCAGAAGCTAGCCGGAAATGAGGTCCAGTTGGAAGTGGAAATGAGATGTTTATTGCCGAATTGGTGCATGTACTTGGCAAATTCATCTGCCAGAATTGCGTGTTGGGAGCTGTTGGGGTCGCCTTCGTTTAGGAGTTCAAAAGAATGAATGTAAGGAGAGTAACCCCACCTGGCCTGCAGGTATCTCCACCAAGCTTGCTGCAGCCAGCGGACTTTGGTTACGTTACGATTGTCGCCGTAGAAATTATTCCAGCAGGTTTGTTTGTCGGATTGGCAGTTGAAGCTGAAATTAACATCCCCGGTGGCAATTTCGGTAGCCCAAAGAATATCGTCTTCTTTCTCCAGAACTACCGGTCGCAAATAGATTTGATACTGAGTAGCCAGGTCAAGTAGTTTGTCAAAACCAGCAGCCAGTCTTTCATCAAAATATTGATGATGGTTCATTCCGGGTTTGACGACGACATTGGGGCCAAAATTGTTGTTACCTAAATCTTCTTCGATCCAGACATGATCGACATAGGCTATACCGGAAGTCGTGTTTTCTAACACCAAATTAAATGAGGTCAAAAAGTTGTTGGTTTGGGAGTTGAATGAGCCCAGGTCGAGGATTTCCCAGTCTGAATTGGCGGTTGTTTTGTGATAGATACTGCCTACCCTTTCTCCCTGACCGGGGAGCTGACAGTTATCCAGCCAACTGTTTTGAGCCGTACGGGTTATTTTGGCGACCAGACCCCACTCCCCTGCAGTTGTCGGTCCGGCGAGGTTAGAAATTTTGGTTCTGACTCTGACTTTGTAGTTGGTATTTTGTTTTAAGGAAATTTGAGGCGATAGCCAATGGCTGGAAGAAATGCAGGGATTTTGAGTGGCGGAAAGATATAAAGAAACGTCGTGGTCAGCGTATTTTTGCGCCGAACTTAAATAAATATAGGTTCCCGGACCGTTAACGTAGTGCCAGGGGTTCCATTTGGTGCCGTAAATTGCCCATTGGGACAACCAGATACGGGGCAACTGGATGCCGTTTTGAGACATAACGGAAAAGTTCTGCGTGTTTTCGGTAATCGGATTAACCCAACTGACCCGGTTGAAATTCAGGTTGTATCCCAAACCGGGAAAATATTGACCGTTATCAAATTCAAAGTAGCGGGAGTCGGCGGGGCTGACTTTAACAAACCCCGGGTTATTTGAAGTAATAACGGAGAAAGAGACCGGGCCTGAAACCATACTTCCGGAGGAATCGGTGGCCTTGATGCGGTATTGCCAATTGCCAATTTTGTTTGGGGAAAAACGGATTTTCCAGGTACCGTGATTTTTGGGATATAACCAGTCTAAGTTGTTTTTGACTGCATAATCATAATCGTAAGAAAAAAAGGCCGGTTGGGATAGGATCGTTTGCCAGTTGTCATTACTAAATTCTGCATCAATACTGATGCCGGTTGCCGGAGTAACTCCAGTCGGAGAGGAGGCGTCAAACGGCCATTGAAAATTGGTGGCCGTACTGTTTGATAAATCAAAGTTGATTTCCAGTTTTTGATAAAGAGGAACGGAATCCGAAGCCCCAAATGTAGAGCGATTGTCAGTAATATTGGAGACAGAGGGTGCCGCAGAAATGGAATTGGTTGCGGCTAGAAATAATAGAATTAAGGTCAGGAAAAAACTTTTGACTTTTGCCATACGAGAAATATATTAAATAGTATCACAAGAGATCCGACGATAGCCAGAAGCGGGATTAAGGGAGACGTGGGGTGATTAATGACTAAATCGTGGGCATTTACATATGAGGAAGCAACGGGGGCAATAATTGAGTCCACGGAATCACCTAAGACCTGAGCCTGAGTTTGAGGAATGGAATCCGGAATGATGGTTAAGTTAGTGACAGAATCCAGAACGTCCCGGGCTTTGGAATCAACGACGTTGGTGTCAACAGTACTTTTATGGGTAAAGACAAAATCTAATTGACTGGTCGAATTCAGTTTTGAGTCAATTTCAAGTGTGGCGAGAGTTCCGGAGGTGGAAGTGTATTTGAGGTATGGGTTGGAAAAAGCTAATTTAATGATCCCCGCCCGGTGGTCGATTTGCTTGGAAACAAACTCACTGAACAAGTCAGATTTATTTGCCGAAATGATATGAATTGTTTGAGGATCAAATTTAAGTACAACGTCGACTCCAACCAGATCTTTGTAGTCGTGTTTTAACACGATTTCAACCTGGTTACTGGTAGATGACTTTATCAGCGACAAGGACGCGCTTTTGGCAAAAACTGAAACAGGAGAAATCAGAATGAGTGCACTTAGAGTGAGGATAAATTCGGTGAGCTTAAACATCATCGGACTTGAAAAAATTAGTGATTAGTTCCCAGTGATCAAGCGAATTAACCGCTCCGTCGTTGTTCAGATCGGCCGAATTATCGGTGAACCATTGAGCATACATGCTAGCCAGGTCAATATTGTTTATTGTCCCATCATTATTGAGATCCCCTCCGATCAGTTGTCCGACGTTGATCTGAGTCAGACCGGCGCTGGGGGTGGCGGTAGCTTTCTTGGTCAGGTAGTTGTCGACTTTGATGTAAAAATCTGTTGGAACTTCGGTGAAGGAAGAATCAATTTCCAGTTCCTGACTGAGTCCCGTGTTATCTGTCGTGAATTGAGCCAGCCAGTTATTTATTGAAGTCACGGTGCCGGTGAGTTGTCTGGCTACGATGGCTTTGGTCGAAACCAGTAATTGGATAAATCGTCTGGCAACTGTGGCTTGAAAGTTGAGGTTTGTTGTCTGGGAAAGGATGTCTTGGCCACTTGAGAGTGAGACTACGTTGCTGTCTGTGGTGGATCCCGGAGTGTAATCAATTGTGATGGCCGAGGCTTGGGTTGTTTTGGATAAAAAGACAATGTCGGCAATCTTTTGAGTGCCCGTGAAGCTTTCAGCCGAGTTTGCAACCTGAGAAAATTTAATGACACCCGGGGTTTGAGTGTTTATCAGGGGGGTACTAGTGAATATGTTGACCGGGGTAATACTTTGCAGCTGCAGGATATTCGAATCGTAGTTTAAAACAGCATCAAACCCGGATATTACTTCGGTGGTGGAGAGTGAAAGGGAAACGTCCCAATTAGAATTTTGTACCGGAGGAGCTGATTGAGAAAGCGTCAGACTGGTTGATGAGACGACCTGCGGGTTTAGGGTCAGAGGGAGGTTTACCACACTTATATTCAGGGCGGTTTCGTCCATACCCACAACCTGGATGCCTTCCGTATTGAAATTGAGCTGAGTTGAAACATTATTATTTGCAGTAACAATATTGAATGACAGCGTTCCGATTAACTGGCTGCCCGATGTGGCCTGACCCACTTTATCAGTCGGTAGCCCGTAAACTAAAACCACATGGCCGGTCGAGTTGGCTTCAGAAAGTGAGGTTTGCGAAATTACCTGAGTAAACAGGTCGCCCGGAGTAATGTCTTGGGATAAAGCAAGGTGAGCGGGGTCAAAATAAAATTCGGTTCTGACGAAACCAACTGCCACATCGGCATCTAAATTTAGGTTAACCGAAAATGAAGCAGACGGAGAAGCGTTGGGGGTGGTAAAAGACAGCGTGCCCAAGCCGGCAGCCGATGAATGTTTGACGAATATAACAGTTAACAGGAAGACTGCAGAAACAAAGACCAAAAAAAAGTTCAGGAATCGTTTTTTCATGGATCTGAGAATGATACCAATTTTTACTTGGATTGCAAACGTGGCTATACGGATGGAGCAGTTACTTTTTCCAGACACGTGACAGCGGCAACCGTGTCGGCTTTGCCTGAGAACCGCATGAGAATGACACCTTGAGTATCGCGGCCCAGTTGCGGGATATTTTTAAGCGGCAGTTTAATTATTTGAGCAGACCTGCTGGTCAGTACAATTTGATCAATCGTTTCATCAACCCCTATACAAGTGACCAGTTTGCCTGTTTTGTCATTTAAACTGGCGGCTTTAACTCCCTGTCCTCCCCGCTTTTGCAAAGGCCAATTTCTAACAGATGTTCTTTTACCCAATCCCCTTTCGGTTACGATCAATACGTCTTCAAAAGTTTTACGTCTTTTGTCGGTCGGTGCCTCTTTGTTACTGGGAAAGACTTCCATTCCGACTACATAGTCCCCACTTTTAAGTTCGATGCCACGAACGCCCATGGTGTCTCGGGCGGTTGGCCTGACATCTTCTTCTTTGAAACGGATTGATTTTCCTTCGTATGAAACTAACAAGGCCTGGTCTGTTCCGGTGGTGGGCTTGACCCACTCTAAACTATCTCCTGTTTCAAGTTTAATGGCTATGATTCCGGATATTCTGATATTGTCATAATCGGTCAATTTGGTTTTTTTAATGGTGCCGTTTTTGGTGACCATCAAAAGGAACTTGGTGCTGTCTGATTTACCAAGAGTCAAAACAGTTTGAAGTTTTTCATCCTGGCTAATGTTGATTAAATTTACAATGGCTTGGCCTTTGGCTTGGCGTGAACCTTCCGGCAGGTCGTAGACTTTGGTCTTAAACACCCGCCCTGTGGTGGTGAAGAACAGAATATCGTCATGGGTATTTCCGGCCAAAATTTGGGCAATATCGTCCTCCTCTTTGGTAGTCATGCCGGTAACTCCCTTACCGCCACGATGCTGAGTTCTGAAGACTGAGGGATTTTGGCGCTTAATGTAGCCCGTGCTGGTAATGGTAATGACGGTTTCCTCAGACGGAATTAAATCTTCCTCTGAAAATTCTCCGAGAGCGCTTTTGTAAACCTTGGTTCTCCGGTCGTCTCCGTAACGGTCTTTAATTTCTGTCAACTCGGCTTTGATAACAGTCAGAATTTTTACGGGATGAGCAAGCAGATCTTCGAGGTCGGCGATTAATTTACTTACTGCTTTATATTCATCCTCAATTTTTTGTCTTTCCAAAGCAGCCAATCTTCGCAGTTGCATGTCCAAAATGGCTGTGGCCTGAATTTCTGAGAGACCAAACCGGGACATCAAGTTAGATTTGGCTTCGTCGCTGTCTTTAGACTCCCGAATGGTTTTGATAACAGCATCCAGGTGATCGAGGGCGATTTTTAAGCCTTCCAAAATGTGAGCTCTGGCTTTGGCCTGTTTTAACTCATATTCCGTTCGTTTAGTAATGACGTGCTGACGATGTTTAATATATTCGGCGATAATTTGTTTTAGACCTAAAGTCTGAGGGGTTCCGTCGACTAAAGCTACAAAGTTGGCCGGGAAAGTGGTTTGCAGGGCCGTGTGCTTGTAGATGTTGTTTAGAACAGATTTGGGTTTGCTGTCGCGTTTTAGTTCGATGACGACCCTGATTCCGTGCCGGTCGGACTCATCCCTTAGGTCAGAAATTCCCTCTACTTTTTTCTCGTGAACCAGATCGGCAATTCTGGCTACCATTTCAGCTTTGTTGACCTGATACGGGATTTCAGTAATCACGATTTGGGATTTGCCGCCCCGGCCTTCTTCAATTTCAGCTTTACCCCGGACTACGATGCGACCGCGACCGGTGGCGTAAACTTCAGCGATGGCTTTGGAATCGTAAATGGCGCCGGCTGTGGGGAAATCCGGACCTTTGATAAACTGCATCAGTTCTTCGACGGTGGCCTCGGGATTGTCAATTTGGTAGGTAACGGCATCAACGACTTCCGTAAGGTTGTGAGGCGGAATTTTGGTAGCCATACCGACTGCAATACCATCTGACCCCATTAAGAGAAGGTTGGGCAATTTAGCAGGCAGGTATGCCGGTTCGTTGTGAGTACTGTCGAAATTGGGAACCATATCTACAGTTTCCTTTTCGATATCAACAAGCATCTCTTCGGAGATTTTTGAAAGTTTGGCTTCGGTGTAGCGCATGGCAGCCGGAGAATCTCCATCAATCGAGCCGAAGTTTCCCTGGCCGTCTATGAGCGGATAGCGCATGGAGAAGTCCTGAGCCAGACGAACCATGGCGTCATAGACTGCAGAATCGCCGTGCGGGTGGTATTTACCTAAGACTTCACCGACTACGGTGGCGGATTTTTTGTGTTTACCTGAAGATCTGATACCCACATCCCACATGGCGTAAAGAATTCTTCGGTGAACGGGTTTTAATCCGTCTTTAACGTCCGGCAGAGCACGGGATACGATGACTGACATGGCATAATCCAGAAAGTTTTTTTGCATTTCCGTAGTGATTTCTACGGGAAGAATTTTGCCTATGTCTTGAGTGTTTTGTTCAATGTCAGCCACCTGGTTATATTACTCGGTTTTGCGGCCAAAAACAAGAGAAAAAGTGACTAATTCGAGGTTTTAATCCAGAGCACTTCTACGGATTCCTTCGATTTTCTTTGGATTTAGGATAGAATAAGGGTTATGGTAACTATGTATCCGCAGAAGTTGAAAAAAGGTGATGAAGTGCGGGTAATTGCGCCAGTTCGTTCACTTGCAATAATTTCGGAAGAAAGCAGAAAGATTGCTAATAAGAGATTTGAGGGGTTGGGACTTAAATTATCTTTTGGAAAACACGCAGAGGAAATGGATGAATTTGTATCTACTTCGATAGAGGCAAGGGTAGAAGATTTTCACCAAGCTTTCCAAGACAAAAATGTCAAAGCAATTTTGACAGTAATAGGAGGATTTAACAGTAATCAATTATTAAGATATCTGGATTGGGATTTGATTAAAAGTAATCCTAAGATATTTTGTGGTTTTTCTGATGTCACGGCTCTGAATAATTCTATTTACGCAAAAACAGGACTGGTTAATTACTCGGGGCCACACTACTCGTCTTTCGGTCAGGAGCTATATTTTGACTACACTTTAAATTATTTTGTTAAAACTGTTTTTTCTAATGAGCCTTTTGAAATTAAACCCAGTAGCGATTGGAGCGATGATGCCTGGTACAAGGACCAAAAAGACAGAAAATTAATTAAAAATGACGGATGGCTAGTGTTGAACGATGGAAACGCAGAGGGTACTATTGTTGGTGGTAATTTGTGTACCCTAAATTTATTACAGGGAACCGAATACTTTCCGAATTTAGAAAACTCGATTTTATTTATAGAAGATGATGAGGAGTCACAATCTCATCATTTTGATAGAGATTTGCAATCACTTATTCACACGACTCTGTTTAGTGGAGTTAAGGGGTTATTAATCGGAAGATTTCAGAAAGCAAGTAATGTGGATACAGTTATGCTTCAAAAAATTATAGACACTAAGCAGGAATTAAAGAACATTCCAGTAATTGCGAATGTCGACTTTGGACACACAGACCCAAAAATTACAATTCCCATAGGCGGATTTGTGGAACTAAACGCAAGTGAAGAGCCAAAAATTAATATTACGAAGCATTAAGGGCAAATCGTGATTCAGAGAATGTTTTGATTTCTTTCCATCTATTCCTAATTAACTCCACTGACACAGTATTTTTCAAAGCTAAAAATAGCAGGTTTAAGTTGACTTGCATAACTTCAGATGTCGCGAGGGGTTTTCCGATTGTTACTTTCCGAAGAACTGAATGACCAAAGGAGCTATCAAAAGGGCGACAATTTGAACGATTTTCATCATGGGGTTTAGAGCCGGACCGGAAGTGTCTTTTAAAGGATCGCCAACGGTATCGCCAACAACAGCCGCTTTGTGAGTGTCGCTGCCTTTGCCGCCGAAGTGGCCATCCTCAATGTATTTTTTGGCGTTGTCCCAGGCGCCACCGGTGTTACACATAAACAAAGCCAGAGTCAGACCGGAAGCGACTACGCCGCCTAAAAATCCTCCCAGGGCCTGAGCGCCTAGAAAACCAACGGCAATGGGGGCTGCGACGACAATGGCTGCCGGAATGACCAACTCTCTTTGAGCGGCTAAAGTGACGATTTCAACTGCTTTAGAGTAATCAGGCAGAGCTTTGCCTTCCATGATGCCTTTGATAGTTTTAAATTGACGTCGGACCTCTTCTACTACTTCGACGGCGGCTCTACTCACAGAACCGATAAGTCTGGATGAAAACAGGAAAGGCAGTGAGGAACCCAACAGTAGGCCAATAAAGACAACCGGTTGGGAAATATCGATGGAGGTCAGCCCGGTGGCTTCAAAGTAGGTGGCAAACAAAGAAGAAGCGGCAACGGCAGCTGAACCTACGGCAAAGCCTTTAGTTAAAGCTTTGGTGGTATTGCCTACAGCATCCAGGCTTCCGGTAACTGCCGGAGCTTTGCCCTTTAGTCCGGCCATTTCGACCATCCCCTGGGCGTTATCGGCTATCGGACCGAAAGTATCCAAGGCCATGATGATGCCGGTAGTAGCCAGCATGCCCATACCAGCCAGAGAAATTCCATAGAAACCTAAAAAGTAGTAACCGGCAAAAATGGTAGCGGCAATAACCAGAACGGAGAAAAAGGTGGATTCCATTCCCAGAGCTAAGCCGGAAATGATGTTGGTACCGGCTCCTGTCTTGGAGGCGGTAGAAATTTCAACTACCGGCCTTTCGCCCGGTCCGGTGTAGTACTTGGTAATGTACAAAAGGGCCATCATGGAAACAATTCCGGTGACGGCGGCATAGCCGGCTTTAGGCTCACCCAAAAGGAAAATGGCCAGGCCCATAAAGATGATGACGGCGGCAACGGCGGAAACAATAAAACCTCTGATTAACGGCTTAATCGGGTCTTCCTTGTCGTCTTTGGCTTTGACAAAGAAAGTGCCCAAAATTGAAGTCCAGATGGCTCCGGAACGGGCCAGAAGCGGGAAAACGACACCTTTAAGTCCAAAAAGCGATCCGCCTAAAATCATGGCGGCGACAATGGTCAGTGCATATGACTCAAATACGTCTGCGGCCATACCGGCACAGTCACCTACATTGTCTCCGACGTTGTCGGCGATGGTAGCCGGGTTTCGGGGATCGTCTTCAGGAATTCCGGCTTCGATTTTACCTACCAAGTCAGCTCCCACATCGGCGGCTTTGGTGAAAATTCCCCCGCCAACCCGCATGAAAAGTGCCAGAAGTGCGGCTCCGAATCCATATCCGACCAAAACGTCAGTAGCGTTTTTGGCTACTACAGCTGCTCCTTGGGAGATAAAGCTAAAGTAGGCCCAAGCGTAAATGGCGGAAACACCCAGTAAACCCAGTCCGACGACCAACATGCCGTTGACTGTTCCGGCGCCAAAGGCGACTTTTAAGGCCGGATTTAGGCCTAATACTGCGTTTTTGGCGGTTCTGACGTTGGCTCTGACGGCGATCCACATGCCGAAATATCCAATGATGGCTGAAAAAGTTCCGCCCAAAACGAAAGTAGCGGCTACGCCGGTACCCAAAGTTAGGGCAATTACGACTGCCAGCACCAACATGATGGGGATGACGACTTTGAATTGGCGGGCCAGATAGGCCATGGCACCTTCGCGAATGGCTTTGGCGATCTGAACCAGTTTGGCTGAACCCTCATCTTCTTTTAAGATGTTTTTAGTAAGAAAAATTCCGTAGGCTAAGGCAGCAACGGCGGTAGCGGGAGCAAAAAAGAGGGCGATTAGTTGGATGTCCATGAAATCAGTTTAGGGTTATTAGATGGTAATTATCAGTTAATTTTGCTGTTTAGTCAATATTGTTAATTGTTAAATGTCCAAAGTGGCAGTTTTGGCGTGGGTGGTAATGAACTTTTTTCGGGGCGGGACTTCGTTACCCATGAGCATGGAAAATACGTGATCAGCGTTGGCGGCATCGGCAATTTCCACTTTTTTGAGAGTCCGGTTTGAGGGGTTCATGGTGGTTTCCCAAAGTTGTTCTGGGTTCATTTCTCCAAGACCTTTGTAGCGCTGAAGTGTGAATTTTTCTCCCTGGTGCTTACCTAACAGCTCCTCCTTTTCATTGTCGGTGTAGACGTAGAAGGTTTTCTTGGCTATTTCAATTTTATAAAGCGGAGGCATGGCTAAATAAAGATGGCCGTTTTCGACAATGTAAGGCAAGTGGCGATAGAAAAAAGTCATCAGAAGAGTGGAAATGTGGGCGCCGTCGACGTCAGCATCAGTCATGATGATGATTCTGTGATATCTAAGTTTTTCTGGGTTGACGGTGTCCCCTATCCCCATGCCCAGAGCAATAGTCAGGGCTTTTAGTTCCTCGAAAGCGATGACTTTGTCCAGTTGAGCCCGTTCGGTGTTTAGGACTTTTCCGCGCAAAGGCAGAATGGCTTGGAATTTGCGGTCCCGGCCTTGTTTGGCGGAACCTCCGGCTGAATCACCCTCTACTATATATAGTTCAGAAGATGAGGCGTCTTTACTCTGGCAGTCGGCCAATTTTCCCGGAAGTGTCATACCTTCCAGAGCGCCTTTTCGAAGGACCGCGTCTTTGGCGGCACGGGCGGCTAATCTGGCTTTGGCTGCTAATAGGACTTTTCCGACGATTTGTTTGGCTTCGCTGGGATTTTCTTCAAAAAAGGTGTCTAAACCCTCTTTGGTGGCGGTATTGACGTAACCCTGGACTTCGGGATTGTTTAGTTTGGCTTTAGTCTGAGATTCAAATTGAATTGATTGGGTGGGGTATTTTAAATAGACGACGGCGGTTAAACCTTCACGCATATCGTCGCCGGTTAAACCGTTCTCTCCGTCTTTAAGGGCCCCGATTTTTTTGGCGTAATCGTTGATGCTTCTGGTTAAGGCCATCTTAAAACCAGTCTCATGGGTTCCTCCGTCAACGGTTTGGACGACGTTTACAAAGGATTGCAGGTTTTCATTGAAACCGTCGTTGTACTGGACGGCAATTTCGATCTGAGCATTTTCAACTTCTTTTTTAACAAATATGGCTTCGTGGAGAATTTTCTTGTCACGATTTAAGTGGGTAACCAACGATTTGATTCCGCCTTCGAAATAATATTGTTTGGTAAAGCCGGTGTGTTCGTTAGTGAAATAAAAATGCAGACCGGCAATTAAATAAGCCCGGTTTCTGATTGAAGTTTCAATAATTTTGGGGTCGAATTCTGTCGTAGTGAACATGGTCGGGTCCGGTTTGAAGTAAGTGAAAGTACCGGTAGGAGAAATACTTTCTGAAAGCGCGGTTTTTGTGACATCAACTTTTCCTTGAGAGATGCCTCTTTTGTATTCCTGAAAATAGACCTTGTTGTCTCTTCTGACTTCCACCCGCATAAAATCGGACAAAGCGTTGACGACTGAGGCGCCGACTCCGTGCAATCCGCCGGAGACCTTGTAAGCACTTTCGGAAAATTTTCCTCCGGCATGGAGTTTGGTCATGGTCAATTCCAAAGCAGAAACTTTGGCTGTCGGATGAATATCGACAGGAATTCCCCGGCCGTCATCCTGGACGGTGACCGAATTATCTTTTTTAAGACAAACCCAAATGTGTTTGGCGTATCCGGCCAGGGCCTCGTCAACTGAGTTGTCGACAATTTCTGTTATGAGATGGTGCAGTCCTTTTTGATCGGTAGATCCGATATACATTCCGGGGCGTTTTCGAACTGGTTCCAGTCCTTCCAAAACTTGAATTGATGAGGCGGTATAGTCTGATTTTGCAGCCATATGGGAAACGGAGGCTATATTACCAACATTATTAATCAGGATCAATACATAAACGGCAAAAGATTTCAGTTTTAAAAATTGAAGTAATCAGACTAACGTATAAATAGGTCCAGGAGTAGTAAGTTGCAGTTTGGGGGTGTATTATGCGGGTATGCCTTCGCCGGTTGAGGGTTGTAGACGGAAAAATTTAGGAGTAAGAGTGACTGGTGGGGGGGGTGAAGTTTTAACTGTGGGGAAAGCTCGGTGGGTGGATGCGGAAACTGTAGATAGATTATTGGCTAATTTGCGGAAGTCTGGTAAAGCAAACGGAAATACAGTAGTGGCTTGTGAGAGGATGGGAAGCGAATTGACCTGTGGTGTTTGCGGAAATATTTATTGTGAGCTACATTCCTAAAGGTTGAGTGAGAAGTTGTCCATCGAAAGTCTGACTGAACAATTACTTTTAAGGTATTTCCGGGTGTCGACTATTAACTGATATGAAATTTTCAAATCTAAATTTTGATGCAGGTAATATTCCAGGTGGGATAAAAACTCTAAGGCAGAATCCCTGGTAAAGTTTTGGGAATCGATAAGTTCCAGCCTCTCCCCTATTTCGGCTTTTTGAAGTTTAGTAATAAACTCCGGAAGGGTTTCGGGATATGCATCATGATTGTCAGAATCGGTTTTTAGTTCGTTTTTTTCCAACTGGCATCTGGAGATGATGGTTTCTAATAACTGATCCGGAAAACTGGTGACTAAATAAATCCGCGAGTTGCCCGGCGGTTCTTCCAGGGTTTTTAACAGCGCATGTTGAGCCGGCAGAGTAAGTTTTTCGGCCTGATGAATAATGGCAATATTTTCAGGAAGTTGTAAGGGTTTTCTGATTAGAAAAGCCTGAAGACTCCGGACTTCCTCGATGCCAATGCTTTTTTCAGGCATCAGGTGATAGACATCGGGACTTAGAGGTAAGTCTTTGGGAATTTGAGAAACTAGAAATGCGTGCATATCAAAATTCTCGTCTATTTTACTATGTATTGGTTTTAATATTTGTTATTATTGGTGCATGAATCCTGCCCAGGGAAGTCAACCAGGTGGTGACGCTGAAAGTAATGCCATTGTAGCTTTACTGGTTAAGGATGGAAAAGTAAAACCCGAGGATGCAAAAAAAGCCCAGATGGCTTATGTAACGGGAGGAATTAAAGCCACTGATTTTTTGATTAATCAGGGACTGGTGACGACTGAGGATTTGGCCCGGGCAACCGCTTCTTACTATAATGTAACTTTTGTGAAGCTGTCTGAACTGGCCATTTCCCCTATGGCCTTGGGATATGTAGACAAATCAATCGCGTCCAGACTTTTAGTATTGCCGTTTGAGTATGACGCAACCACGGGAACTTTGTCTGTGGCTATGGCCAATCCGCTAGATCTGGGAGCAATCGAATTTTTGGAGAAAAAAACCGGAATTAAAGTCAAGCCA
>MEXR01000008.1 GCA_001773775.1 Candidatus Amesbacteria bacterium RIFOXYB1_FULL_44_23
GATTCTGGTTGTCAAACTATCACCCCCTATCCCTATCTCTTCAGTAGTTACCCAAAAGCAGGATTTATTCATGGTTTCAGGACAAGGGAAAGTTACCGTTGTGCCTGACACCGGAATCGTTTCTTTGGGGTTAAATCTGACCAAACCCACCGTCAAATTAGCCCAAACAGAAGTTAACACCATCATCAACAAAATAACCACCGACGTCAAACAGCTCGGCGTTGATCAGAAAGACATTAAAACTACTGATTATTCCATCTATCCCGATTACGATTATCGAACCGGTTCCGGCAAAATTACCGGCTACCGTGTCTCAGCTTCCATTTCCGTCAGAGTTCGGGACTTAGAAAAAATCAATTCAGTTATCGACACCGCAACTGCCGATGGAGCCAACACCGTAGGCGGAGTCACCTTGACAGTTGATGAAGACAAACAAAAAGAATTAGTTCAAGAAGCAAGGGAAAAAGCAGTTGCAGAGGCCAAAACTAAAGCTGAAAGCCTGGCCAGAGCTGCCGGCATTACTTTAGGCCGAATCATTAACGTTCAGGAATCAGATGGATATCAAGTCCCCAGACCGGTATCTTTCTTAAAAGCTTTGGACTCCACCGGCGCCGGAGGAGCTCCGGAAACCAGTATCGAACCCGGGTCAACCGACATCACCTCCTCAGTCACCCTGTACTACGAGACCCGTTAGGGTAAAATCCTTCTCGTGAATCGACTTTTATTCGTCATCTGGTCTGTCATCATCCTTGGCGTGTATTTTAATCATTTACTTTGTAAAGCCGGAGTATGTTTGCCTTAGCTGTATTAATTGGCATATATTCATACGGGATTTTTGCTTTGGGAGTGTTAGGCATACTTACAAGTGCTAACATCTCAGCTTTCACCCTGTCTTGGGTCGTCATTACAGCGATTTATTTTCACAACAAACTTAATTTTAGATTACCTAAAACTGACCGGATTACTAAACTTCTCATCCTGATTTTAGGTATTCAGTGTTTAATTAATTTGATCGGGGCTTTAGGCCCTGAATTGGGATTTGACGCCCTATGGTACCACTTAACCCTTCCCAAAATTTGGCTTACTAGACAAGTCATAGATTTTATTCCGGGCCCGGTTTTCAAATATTCGGTCATGCCAAAGCTTACAGAGACTCTATATGCCGCCGGTCTTTTCGCAGGTGGGGCCATCATTCCCAAATTAATTCACTACGGATTCGGACTTATGTCATTAATTGTCACTTATAAACTGGCTCGGAAATTTTTATCAGTTAAATATTCACTTCTTAGTGTTTTGATTCTCACAAGCAATCTGGTATTTGCCTGGCAATCAACCACCGCCTATGTAGATCTAACCAGAACCTTTTTTGAAAGCTTAGCACTACTTTTATTTATTAAAGACAAATACACAGCTAGCGCCATTACACTGGGTCTGGCTGTTAGTTCTAAACTTATTGCACTGGCATCTTTGCCGATTTATATTCTTTTACTGATTTTCAGTAAAAAATCGGTTCAGGAAATCACTAAGTATGTATTATTAACTTTTCTTATCCCGCTGCCTTGGTTTATTTTTGCTTACATCAGCACCGGAAATCCTTTTTATCCGGTATTTTCGGACATTTTAGGCCCGCATCAGATTTCTTTAAATCTTTTGGACTTCTGGACCTTGTTTACTAAAAATGCGGATCCTTTATCGCCGATTTACATAATTACCGCACCCTTAGTCTTATTAATTAATTTTAAAAAACAGAGTAGGGGAGTGCAATTAATATTTTTATACTCACTGCTTTCATTACTTGCCTGGTTTATTACCCCCAGAACCGGCGGCGGCCGGTTTATTCTTCCGTATCTGCCCGCGCTATCTGTTACCACTGCTTTGGTGATTAAAAATCTAAAAGATCAGCCACTTCACAAATTTATAGTGGGATTAATTTTATTTATTGCATTTACATCATTGGTTTACCGCCTGTTTGCCAATTACAAATTCCTTCCGGTACTTCTGGGCACTCAAACTACATCAGATTTTTTATCTGACCATCTCAATTTTGACTTTGGTGATTACTATGACACTGATAATTTCATCGGCAGCCGCATTTCTCATTCCGATCCGGTGTTAGTTTCGGGAATTAATAACTTGTTTTATTTGCCGTCTGAAAATTTTTATCACGATTCGGAAAAAACGGATCTTTCATATAAATATTTATTACAACGATCTCCTGATTCACAATTATTAATCGACAAATCATGGAAATTAATTCACGAAAATCCGAAAACTCAGACGAAAATCTTTGAAAAAATCTGATGTTTTGGGTAATATTCGGGCAGGGTTACCTTTGAGCCTGTTTTAGGGTAAAATGCCCTAATTATGAGCCGCTCCAAAGCTAAACCCGTATTCCAACCAGACGATTTTTCCTGTGGCCCGGTAGCCTTGAAAACAGCCCTGAGTATCCTTAGGGTCAAAAGCTCCGTCAAAGAGCTTAAAACCATTTGTAAAACCAACTCCCGGGGCACCTCAATTCCCAACCTAATAAGAGGCGCCAATCGCAAGGGCGTCTATGTCATGGCCATTGAATGGGCTACCCTTAAACACCTTCAATCAGCCTTAAAATACGCGGCTGGCCAGCCTCGGGCCGTCATTGTCGACTATCTCTATAAAGACGCCACTCCCCACGAAGAAACCGGCCATTACGCTACCGTTTCCGGGTTTTCTTCCAGATCCAGCCGGATCATTCTTTTGGACTCATACACTGGCACCAAAAAATCATATCGCTGGACCGATTTTCTGGACCGCTGGTACGACTACGACTACCAACGGGTCAAAGCCGAACATTCAATTCGCCGCTACCAACTGTACAAACGCTGGAGAAACCGACTGATGCTGGTTTTGGCCAGAGACCCCAAACACTTACCGAAATTCAGAAACTCCACCAAAAAAATATATCTTCCCTGATATTTAGTTTACTTTCTCTCCAGAAAAGTCGAGGTGCTCGTTTTGGCCCCAAACCAATTCTTAGAAAACTCTTCCGCCTTTTTGGGATCAAACCACTTACAAGAAAAAATATTCAGGTAAACCGATTTTTTATACTCTGAAAAGTGAGCCGTAATCGAGCTGGTTTCAATCAGTTGCACCAGTGAATAACCGGAAGTCACCGGATTATCGTGACCAAAGTGAGGAATCAATGCCTCGCCGTATCTTTTCATTAAAATCACGTCGTCACAAAGTGTTTCCACAAATTTTTTAATATGATCACCGCTGGAAATTTTTTCCAGATCACAATCATATAAGTTTAAGACCAGTTCCTGGCCAAACTCTTCATTGGTAGTTCCGTCTTGTAAAATCATATATTTGGTGATGCCAATAAAAAGCATCTTTCTCTCACCCTATCGGGTAAAGATTTGTATGTTCTTTTATAAGCGATGGCCACTACATTTTCAATAAGATCTTCGTAGCTAAGTCCCATGGTTTTTGCAGAAATCACAGTTGCGTCCTGTTCATCCAATTCATTCAAACTCGGACACATATTTACATCGACTACAAAAACTCTATCTTTATTATCAAGCCTGATATCAAACCTGGCCACATCCCGACAGGCCATCGCCTTAAAAGATTTTTTCGAAACATTTTCAATCTTTTTTAACAATTTATCCTCAAGTACTGGGGGACACGCCACTCTGGCATCCCAATATTCCCAACTGGTTTTTTCCCATTTTGCTTCATAGGTATACACGTTCCAGTTATCCTTATATTCCCCGCCAAAAATAATCTCAGCCGGAGTTAGTGCCAGAAGTTTATTACCGTTTCCCAACACTGTCACCTGAATTTCCCTTCCTTCAATATATTCTTCAGCCACCACCTCACCGGAAAAATTCTTAAACAGGTATTTAACCCGCTGTGCCAATTCATCTTTGTCGATTACCACCGAATCCTGGCTGATGCCGATTCCGGCATGTTGTCCCGAAGGCTTAACAATCAGCGGATACTCCAACCCCCTGATTGAACCTATCTTGGTTCTTCTGTTAATCACCCTGTATCCAGGAGTCGGAATTCCGACTCGCCACATTTTTCTTTTGACCCGGGCTTTTTTAACCACAAATCGCAAACCCTGCCATCCGATTCCCACCTGAGCCTTACCCATTCTGTCTAATTTCTTTGCCACTTTTGTGTACAGGCTGTAATCTTCATCCTCTACCAGGTTAAATACCACATCTCCGGGTACCATAACTGCTCTTTGCCAATTCTTAGCATTTACTTCTGCCGTTCTGACCATATGCCCCTTGCTCTTAAGGGCAGCACTCAGGCTTTTGACTCCTTCTAAAGTGTCCTGCATATCCCCGGCAGTTCCACCGTAATACAGAATCGATACTGAAATAGGATAGGGGAGGGCGTTCATACTTTTCTGGCTCCTGATACTACCCAATCTAATACCTGTTCAAAAGTCATGCCTGCTCCTGTCGCGCACACATTTATAAAGTCCTGTTCATCGGTCCAGGCTATCGATGGGTTGGGATTTAGCTCCAACACATACAACTTGCCATCTCGCTCCCTGAAATCCACTCTCACATAACCCTTGCCGCCAAAACTGGCAAACAACTTTGTCGCCAGAAGTCTGATCGCCTGATCTTTCTCCTGGTCCTGCAAAATTCCTATGCGCTCTACTTTTTCATCAATATGACTGTCTGTCCAATTGTCTTCAAAAGTCACCAGCACCGGTTTATCCGAAGCTTTATACCTTGTCTCATAAACCGGAAGGGTTTCCAGGCCTTTCTCAGTTTCGAACACAAACGCCTGATATTCATTACCGTTGGCAAATTCCTCAACCATCACCTTCTGCTGGTATTTTTTACTGACACTTTTAGCCTTATCCAAAGCCGTCTGTGCATCAAAGGCCACTGAATCATCATCCAAACCGATACTGCAATGTTCCAGCGTGGGTTTGATAATTACCGGAAAAGACAATCCGTTCAGTTCAGAAACATCAGTATTTTCATCAGCAAAAATATAATTCAAATTATCAAAACCTCTTTTTTTAATTTCATTCTTCAT
>MEXR01000009.1 GCA_001773775.1 Candidatus Amesbacteria bacterium RIFOXYB1_FULL_44_23
TTTTTTCATTCGCGGGATTAATCTGGGTATCATTTATCCGTCAAGGGTTGCTTCTTACAAAATTAAACACTTTTCTATTAAGTCAACTTGGGTTAATTGCCGCACTTTTTCTTCCTTTCCCTTTTTTAATTGGGGGGCTAATGGTTACCAAAATAAAATCATCATTGGGCCAGTCTCATGTATTCATCGGCAGCTTAATTGTCATAACGGCGCTGACTGGAATATTTCACAACGGCGAGTTAGGAACAAAACTCTGGTTAAATTCTAGTGTCTTTTTGTCCGAGCCCGGATCAATGTTATTTCTTATCGCCGGCTTGGGTGTCGGTTTAGTCATAATGTTTAACATTCCATTCGAAGACATTCTTAATTTCTTCGTTAAAATTTCTCAAAAAATTCCAACTAAATCAGTACTTACTCATACAGAAAAAGTCTCTCCTGCTTTAAAAATTTCCGGCATTTCCCCAGATCAGCCGCGTCAGCTCGAGATAAAAAACACTGGGTTGCTCAATAAACCGGTAAGTTCAAAACCTCCCGCTTCCGCAGAAACAAAAAACCCAGCTCAACTTCCTTTATCTCCCCCCCTTGCCGCCACTAACTCCCCATGGCACTATCCGCCAGTCTCATTACTCTCAGACAATATTTCCGGCAAAGCAGATCGTGGAAATGTCAATCAAAACGCAGGAATTATTGAAAAAACCCTTGATGCTTTTGGGATAACCGCCAAAGTAGTTGAAGTTAACGGCGGACCGGCTGTAACTCAATATGCGCTTGAAGTTGCCATTGGTACCAAGTTAAGCAAGATCAACGCCCTCTCAAACGATTTGGCTTTGGCGCTAGCTGCTCCCACGGGTCAAATTCGTATCGAGGCTCCAATTCCTGGCAGATCCTTAGTCGGAATTGAACTGCCAAATAAAGCTCCGGAATTTGTTAGTTTAAGAAAAATCGTTGACGAAGATCGGCTCAAACACCACAAAAGCAAGTTGGCTGTAGCCCTAGGCCTAGATGTTTCAGGCCAACCAGTTGTGGCCGACATAGGCAAAATGCCCCACATTCTGATTGCTGGACAAACCGGCTCGGGTAAATCCGTATGCATTAATGCATTTTTGGCATCGCTGCTATTCCGATGTAGTCCTCAGGAGCTGAACTTAATTATGGTTGACCCCAAACGCGTGGAACTTACTGGGTATAACGGCATACCACATTTGCTTTGTCCAGTGATTGTAGAACCGGAAAAGGTTCTATCTGCTCTTAAATGGTCCATGGCCGAAATGGATCGTCGTTACAAGCTTTTTGCAGAGGTAGGGGTAAGAAATTTAGAAGGCTACAACGAACTTTCTGGCTTTCAGGCAATGCCATACATTGTTCTTTTTATAGACGAGTTGGCCGATATCATGTTATTTGCTCCAGTAGAAGTCGAGGACGCAATCACTCGGATTGCCCAGATGGCCCGGGCTACTGGTATCCATTTAGTTATTGCCACCCAACGACCATCAGTTGACATTATTACTGGCTTAATTAAAGCCAACATACCCACCCGTGTAGCTTTTGCTGTTTCATCAATGATTGATTCTCGCGTCATAATTGACCAGCCAGGTGCCGAAAAACTTCTTGGCCGAGGCGACATGTTATATGTCCCCCCCGAAGCCGCAAAACCAACTCGTATCCAGGGAGCATTTATTTCTGATAAGGAGATCAAACAATTAATTGAATTTCTAAAAAAACAGGGTGTTGCACCACATTACACAGACGAGATTACCTCAATGCCAATCGGCAACGGCCGTCGTGGTACCAAAGGAGCCGCTTTTATTTCCCCCAGTGGAGAAGAGCGAGATAGTATGTTTGAAGACGCGTTGCGTTTAATTATTCAAAATGACAATGCTTCCGCCTCATTTCTTCAAAGAAAACTCAGCGTGGGTTATGCTAGGGCGGCCAGGATATTAGACGAACTTCAACAATCGGGTTTTATCGGACCGGCAGACGGAGCCAAACCCCGCGAGATCCTAATTCACGAATTACCGGAATCATCAACTAATCAGACTTCATGAAAACTGTTGGCCAGGTTTTAAAAGAAGCCAGACTAACCCAAAAATTAGAGGTGGGAGAGATTGCCGCCGTTACAAAAATCAGGTCTCAGTTTATTGAATTCTTGGAGTCAGATAATTTTAGACAACTTCCAAATGCCACAGTGGCTCGCGGCTTCATTGCTAATTATGGCCAAGTATTAGGCCTGCGCCCAAAACAACTTATGGCAATTTTTAGACGCGATTTTGCGGAAAATGATCAAGGGCAAATCGTTCCCCGAGGCATGGTTGATCCGGTTACCAAAGATAGTATTTGGACACCTAAAAGCACCATTATTGCCTTGGTAGTGGCCATAATTGTCGTTTTTGTAATGTATCTTTCATATCAGTATTGGTTGTTGCTTGGACCACCTTCGCTCACACTCTCTTATCCTAGTGAAAATATTACAACTTCCGAAGTTACGGTCGAAGTTGCAGGAAAAACAGATCCCGAAGCAACAATCTCAGTAAACGGTCAATTATTAGTGCTCGAAAAGGGTGGCCAATTTTATGTGAGGCTTCCTCTTAATCCAGGTCAAAACATACTCACAGTCACCGCCAAAAACAAAACCGGCAAAACAACCACCATTAATCGAACCGTTTTCTTGACACCAGACAACTAACACCGTAACCTTATTCCATGACTTTAGTCATTCAGCTACTTTTAGCAGTCGTCATTACTACACTCACCTTTTTAATCAGTATCGCGGCGATTCAGGTCTTTCACATTTTGCACGAGTTTCGCCTGACCCTAAGGAAGGTTAACCATATTCTTGATAATACTCAGACTCTTTCTGATTCTGTCACCCGGCCAGTCTCAGCCGTCAATAATTTCTTTTCTGAAGTAAAAACCTTAATTAACACTACCCAGGATGAAATTATCGATAGCACCTCAGACAAAGTCATTCAAACTCCCAAACTGAATGATAAATCACCCCACCACTTTTTCCGTCGCTCTGGTTTACCCCTTCGCAGTTCCTAAGCTGACTACTATTCCCATTTCACATCTTCCGCCTGATTATTGTTCAGCTCAGTTAACCCCATTTGCTCCCGGATAGCCCTCGAACCAGAAAACCAGTTAGGGCGTCTGTTGCAATGCGCTTTTGTTGTTTCATTTACCTTTTGACCCCAGGTGACACTTGAAGGAATTATTGTTAATAACCCAAACCTGCCCACAGACACAACCACCACTTCTCTACATGTGTGATTCAGTGGGCACTTTCCACTTTCTCCGTAAACACACACTCCTATTGTCCCGACTGTAATTTTTCTATCAGTCGTTAAAGCACTAAATCTTGCCTCAATAGGCGACCAATTATTATGCTGATCCGTTAAATGTTGACAAGTTATCCCCCGAACAACTAATGGAGTCTCGGGTCGCATGTCATGAAGTATACACCTCTCTTATTGTGGCTGATCAGTTATAATTACCAATATGATTTCCGCTAACGATATTCGTCTCAAATATTTAAATTTTTATAAGGCTCGCAATCACGCCGTAATTCCCTCGGCTCCACTAGTTCCTGAAAATGACCCCACGGTTTTGTATACAACCGCCGGCATGCACCCATTAATTCCCTACCTACTAGGCCAGCCTCATCCCGCCGGTAATCGATTAGTAAATGTTCAAAAATGTGTCCGTACAAACGATATTGACGAAGTGGGCGACGCATTTCATCACACCTTTTTTGAAATGCTTGGCCACTGGTCGCTGGGCGACTATTACAAAAAGGAGGCTCTAGCTTTCACTTTCGAATTACTAACTCAGGTCTTTGAATTCGATCCCCAAAGCCTTTCCGTTACTTGCTTCGCTGGAGATTTGGATGCCCCCAAAGACGAAGAGTCCTCTTCAATCTGGCAATCCCTCGGGATCCCTAAAGACAGGATTTATTTTTTACCCAAAGAAGATAATTGGTGGGGTCCGGCAGGTGTCACTGGTCCCTGTGGACCCGACTCAGAAGTATTTGTGGATCTAACTAAAAAATCATGCGGACCCAATTGTCAGCCTGGTTGCTCTTGTGGACGTTTCTGTGAGGTCGGAAACGACGTTTTTATGCAATACAACAAAACTTCATCGGGAAAATATGAATTACTACCCAAACCTAATGTTGATAACGGTACCGGACTTGAGCGCAATCTGGCGTTAATTAATGGGTTTAATGACAATTATTTGACCGATTTATGGCAACCTGCAGTCAAATTACTTGAGAATATTACAAACAGAGAATACTCAGACAACAAAAGAGAGTTTCGCATCGTTGTTGACCACCTCAGGGCGGCCATTTTTATTATCGCTGATGGAGTCTTTCCTTCAAACAAAGAAAGAGGGTATATTTTACGTCGCCTTATTCGTCGAGCAGTTCTAAAACTTCATTTATTTGTACCAGATCCGCTTCTGCCCAGCCTAGAAGTTGCAAATGTTTTTATTGCTCAAATGTCTCCTGTTTATCCGGAGCTCAATTCCCAGAAAGACTTAATCAAAAAGACGCTCGCCGACGAAGTTGGTAAATTCTCAAAGACCTTAGATAGAGGTTTAAGGGAGTTCAATAAAATCAAAAAACTCGACGGTAAAGCGGCCTTTGATCTTTTTCAGACATTTGGTTTTCCTTGGGAGATAACCATTGAAATGGCAAAACAGAATAAACAAACTCTCAATTATCAAGAATTCGAGACCGAATTTAAAAGACATCAGCAATTGTCACGCACTGCCTCGGTCGGCATGTTCAAGGGCGGATTGCAGGACCAATCAGAAATTACCACCAAATATCACACCGCCACCCACCTACTTCACAAAGCGCTGCGTATTGTCTTAGGTGACCATGTTCAACAAAAAGGCAGCAACATAACTTCAGAAAGGTTACGTTTTGATTTTTCTCACTCAGATAAGCTAACTTCATTACAAACGCAAAAAGTCGAAGAAATTGTCAATCAAAAAATCATTGACAACCTAACGGTCAGCAGAGCTGAGCAGTCAAAGTCCCAAGCCCTGTCCCAAGGCGCATTGGCCTTTTTTGTTGAAAAATATCCCGACCAGGTTTCCGTTTATACGATTGGACCAGAAGAAAACTGGTTTAGTAAAGAATTATGCGGAGGCCCCCATGTTAATTCGACAGGGGAGATTGGTGGGATTAAGATAATCAAAGAGGAGTCAGCTGGCGCCGGTATTCGTCGTATCTACGCGCAACTCACAAAATGAACCTGCCATTTTTACAACGTCAACAATCGTCTCAAACACGACAACGGGAATATTTATTCGCTCTGGATTTGGCATACGATCACGTTGCAAGTGCCATTTGGACTGTAGCCAACGGCAAAACCCAGGTGATTTCCTTGGGGAAAATTGCCCTTTGGCAAGAATCAACAGCAGGAAGTTTATTAGAGGCATGTGATCAAACACTGTCAGATTCAACATTTCAAGTTGATCGAAGTGGTAGGGTCCAGCCCGACAAGATAATTCTCGGCTTACCAAATGATTGGATTGTGGACGAAAAAATAAATCCCGACAAATTGAAAATCCTAAAACAAGTAACCAAAGAATTATCACTTACTGCGGTTGGATTTGTTGTAACTCCTCAGGCTATAGTCAGATATCTGTATCACACAGAGGGAGTTCCCCCAACAGCCATAATTGTTGGAATTAGTAAATCCCTTCTCGAAGTAACTCTTTCTCGTTTGGGTAAGATCCAGTCAACTCAGATTGTAAAGCGGAGTTCTAACTTAGTTTCTGATTTGACAGAGGGTGTTTCCCGTTTTTTACCACAGGACATGCTACCATCACGCATTCTACTTTATAACTCTGGAAGCTCGTTGGAGGAAACAAAACAGATTCTCTTGGGACACCCATGGCAGGCTCCTCAAACCAAATTGCCTTTTTTGCACTTTCCAAAAATCGAAATTCTACCTCCCGATTTTCCCGTCAAAGCAATCAGTTTATCGGGGGGAAGCGAAGTGGCCCAAGCAATAGGTTTACTACCTGCACAGCCTACCACATCAAATCAAATCGAAGATGTAGACGACGACACCACCGATCTGGGTTTTTTTCGAAATATTGATATAGCCAAACAGGAACCTGTTCTGGTCGAAGAACCTATCGAAGAAAAATTAATTTCATCTCCAAAGTCTCATTTGCCGTCCTTCTCAAGGCTCAAATTTAACTTTCACCTACCCGCTTTCAAAATTCAACCCCCCAAGTTTATGGGTTTAATAGCATCAGTCATGGCCTTGGCATTGTGCGGAATTTATTTTTACTGGTACTTTCCTACAGCAGAAATTCAAATTACACTTGCACCCAAGGAAATTAACACTCAGTTTGAGGCCGAAGCGGATGCTGGGGTTTCTAAACTGGATTTAGATGCCAAAATTTTACCAGCAACTTATATCGAGACTGAAGCTTCTGGTCAAAAATCAAGGCCCTCTACTGGTAGCAAAATTATTGGCGATAAAGCCACTGGGGAGGCTTTAATATTAAACGGAACCTCGTCCCCTCGAAGTTTTCCCGCAGGAACGGTCATTACCTCTCCATCAGGTCTAAAATTTGTACTGGATGCATCCGTTGAAGTTGCTTCTGCTTCAGGTACTGCCGACCCTAATTCTTACCAACCTGGACGGTCTAAGGTGGGGATTACAGCTGCAGCTATTGGTAGCGAATACAATCTCTCAGCAGGGACACAGTTTCGAGTTGGTTCGTTTTCTTTTTTAGATTTTGTTGCCAAAAATGAGGCTGCTCTGTCTGGGGGCTCCAGTCGATTAGTACAAGTTGTATCAGATAAAGACATGTCCTTGTTAAAAGCCGAATTGACCAGCCTTGTAAAAGAAGAAGTTGTCACTAAGCTGAAAAACCAAGTTTCAGAAAATAAAAACATTATTGAGTCATCCATAAGTCTTTCAACTCTTTTGGAGAAATTTAGCCATGACCAAGGCGAAGTCGTTGATAGTATCTCTCTTGACCTGACACTCAAGGCGGCAGCGTTAAGTTTTTCAACGCAGGATATCGATCAACTTGTAACCCAGAGCTTGACTTCACTTATCCCGTCTGGTTTTCAACAAGACAAAGAAACCAATAGAGCTATTCAGGTAAAAAGTCTAAAAGGACAAAAAGCTCAAATTTCGGTCCAAGTCGCCTCACGACTCATTCCGATTTTAAATACAGACCAAATAAATACCGACATATCCGGTAAATCTCAATCATATGCAAAAGACTACATTGGCAAGTTGCCAAACGTCTCAGGTTCAAAGATCCAGATAAAATCCATTCTGCCGGAATCCTTGGTAGGCTTGCCACATATTTCTAAAAATATCACCATAACCACAAATGTTTCCGAATGAAAATTAGCCCGCCTCTTTTAAAACGCTCCTCTTTGGCACTGATATTGACTGGTTTATCAATTATTCTCATAACATTAACTCCTATAATTATTTCAATTTCTAAAAATGCCTTAAATCCACGTATCACAGATCCCACCACCATTTCACCTTTCTCTTCATCGGTTATGATTGTATCTTCGCAAAATTCAGACGATTTAACCCAAGCCTCTAATTGGTTTATCCCCTCAAATGACCTAACGTCCCCCGCAACAAACTCCGTTAAGTACTTCAATCTCTCTTTCCCCCGACTTAAATTGACTAACGTTACAGTTGAGATTAATGGATCAGACCTGAAGAAAAACGCTATTCATTATCCCGGAACTGCGTTTCCGGGGGATTATGGCAATTCAGTAATATTTGGCCACTCTGCCTTACCTCAACTTTATAAACAAGGTAGTCCGTTAACCATCTTTAATCCCATAATTAAGGCCCAAATAGGAGATGTTATTCAGGTTAACTACGATGATCTAGAGTATCGTTATCAGATAACAGGAATTACTGAAACTACACCAGCACAAATAGAGGTTTTGGCCCAAAATTACGATCGAAGACAAATGACACTTGTTACATGCACTCCCTTAGGCACCTACTGGAAACGATTTGTTATCCGTGCTGAAATCATCAATTAGTTTATTATCTTTCACATAAAGACAAATTTATCCATGCAATTTAATTCTGGCCTTAAGGAGATATTGATTCCGTCTTCTGATTTTTTGAATAGACAGAGGACAAGCTATAATGCCAACGTATGAATTACATTGGCATCGATTACGGCCTCAAATCAATCGGTTTATCTATCGCTACCGGGCCTCTTGCCGAACCACTTGCCACTATCTCCAAAGATCAAATCTTCAATATTCTGCCAACACTTTGTTCAACTCACAATGTCAAAGACTTAGTGATAGGTTTTCCAGATGGGAACATCCGCCCCCTTGTTGAGAAATTTTACCAACAATTAGAAGGACTTGGCTACATTTGTCATTTGGCCGATGAAACTCTATCTTCTCGTGACGCGCTGGCATCTTTGAGCCACAAAAAAGCCCGGAAACGCAAGATTTTAGAACACGCCGTTGCTGCCACCATTATTCTTCAAAATTGGCTTGACTCCCACTCCGGCACATTGTAAAGTCAATCAATGTTTAAAAACGTTATTGCTCCGGTTCAGGCATGGCTTCTATCCCAAGGTCGCTGTGTTGGCTGTGGAACCGAACTGCCGTCAGGCCACGACAAAGCAGAATCAAAAGATCAAAAAATTGTTTGTGGCAAATGCGGCCGTATTTTTATCAAGGAAACACTTACGGGGAAATATCGTCGAGCTTTGTTTGAAGAAGTTTAATTGTTTGTGAAAATTCTACTCGCTATCGTATCCCTTTCTGTTTTTTTGGCTGCCGTTGTAGTTACTTTGTATTTTTTTGCCCTTACCCCTGCATCCATTTCTAGTAAAGCAAGTGTCAATTTTTTGATAAATCGCGGCGAGTCAGCAGCTTCAATACTTTCACGCCTTGAAAGCCAAAAGCTTATCCGCTCCTCAATAGTTACGAGGGTATATCTAAAAATTAACAATCTAGAAAAAAAATTAGTTCCTGGAGAATTTTCATTATCCGGCAATAATTCAACACAGGAAATAATAAAAGGTCTAATGGTTGGCCCTAAAGACATATGGGTTACCTTTCCAGAAGGCTGGCGTCGTGAACAAATAGGCGCTCGACTTTTGGGGATAAATCCAAACTTTAATCTTGATAATTTTATTAAAGATACAGCCACTATTGAAGGTCAACTCTTTCCTGATTCATACCTAGTCCCCAAAGACATAACCTCGGATCAGGCAATTCGAATGCTTACTATTAATTTTAGTAACAAAGCTAAACTAAATCCCCAAAATGCTCAAGATCGGAATTTACTAACGATTGCCTCGTTAATAGAGAGAGAAGGACAGAACACTCATGACAGGTCACTAATTTCTTCTGTTATCGAAAACCGTCTCAATATTGGCATGGCATTACAAGTGGATGCCAGTGTTCAGTACGCCACTGATTCATATAATTGTCAAAAAAACATCGTGGGCTGCGAATGGTGGAAACCTGTGTTAGATACAAAATTCCCCTCTCTTTTTAATACCTATATTAATCCAGGGCTTCCTCCGCACCCGATCTGTAATCCCGGCTTGTCTTCCATCGAATCTGCAAAAAATCCCAACAAATCGGATTTTTTGTACTACATTACCGGAAATGATGGTGTTACCAGATTCGCCAAAAACCTGCAAGAGCACCAACTGAATATTGACAAATATCTAAAGCCCTGATATAAATACCACAAATTGTCTAGGCTAAGACTAGCCGAGATTTTTTGCGCCCTTCGGGCCTTTTTGTTTTTCCGCGGCAACACCGATGAATAAAAACAACAGAATCTATTGGGGAAAAGACTATCCGAGTTTTCCTATCTTAAACTTAAGTGAACATCAATCGCAGTCGTGGAAGTGGTTTTTGCAAACGGGGATTAGGGACAGCCTAAAAGAAATTGTTCCCATTGAGGATTTTACTGGCAAAAACTGGCTGCTCGAGTTAGGTGAACATGCCATTGAAAAACCCACAATTACTCCTCAGCAAGCTTTGAAAAAAGGACTCACATACTCTTCAGCACTTCGTGTTCAGGCAAAGCTAACCAATCGTCAAACAAGCAAAACAACCCAAGGGGAAGTCTTTTTGGGGGACATACCGCAGATGACGGACAGAGCTACATTTATTATAAATGGCGTTGAGAGAGCAATAATCAATCAAGTTGTTCGCTCTCCAGGGGCTTATTTTGGCGCAGAACTGGACCCAGCCTCGGGGAGAATTCTCCACACCGCAGAACTACGTCCAATAAGAGGCACCTGGCTTGAATTCGAAGTATCTCGAAATGATGTCGTTTCTGTCCGTATCGATCGAAGACGAAAATTTGTTGCCAGTACCCTGCTTCGCGCAATGGGAATTTCTTCTGACGAACAGATTATTTCTTTATTCAAAGAAGTCGATCAGGATCAAAACCATAGTTATTTGACTGCTACGCTCGCAAAAGACAGCACTCATACTACAGAAGAAGCATTGATCGAAATATATAAAAAAATGCGTCCAGGTGAACCAATTGTTTTAGACAACGCCCAAAAACTTATTTTTGATTTATTCTTTAACTCTCGACGTTACGACTTGGGCCAAGTAGGTAGATATAAACTAAACAAAAAATTTGGGCTGGATTCCGATCAGCAATTTCTAACCCGCGATGATTTGGTAATGACTGTAAAATACCTAATAAACTTGCAAAACGGAATTGGCAAGGTTGATGACATAGATCATTTAGCAAATCGTCGAGTAAGAATGGTGGGTGAATTGGTAAGCCAAACCGCGTTTAGAGACGGATTGCTACGATTAGAGAGGACAATTAAGGAAAAAATGAGTTTGGTATCAACTGAGGATTTAGTTACTCCAGCAATGTTGGTCAATGCCAGACCAGTTATCGCGTCAATCAACGAATTTTTTAGAAGTTCCCAACTTTCTCAAATACTCGAACAAACTAATCCTTTATCAGAAATTGACCACCTTAGACGCTTAACTGTTATGGGTAGGGGAGGAATTACGCGTGAGCGTGCGTCTTTTAGTATTCGTGATGTTAACAGCAGTCAGTATGGGCGCATCGATCCAGTAAGATCTCCTGAGGGAACAAATATCGGGCTTGTAACCTACCTGGCCCTATTTGCTCGTGTTAATGAGTTAGGCTTCCTTGAGTCTCCTTATCGCAAATTGATTAAGGAAAAGAATGGGGATCAATTTAGATCCAAAATTACAGACGAGCTGATTTATTTAACAGCCGACGATGAGGAAGGTTATCATATTTCACATGCAGATATTCGCATCGATGAAAAGGGATTTATTCAAGAAGATTGGCTCCCCATCAGATATCAGGGTAATTTTTACGAAGGGCCAGTCGCCACGGTTGATTTAATCGACGCACTCCCAAGGCAAGTGGTTGGAGCTTCAGCGTCGCTTATTCCTTTTTTACAAAACGACGCCGCCAACAGGGCTCTTATGGGTTCAAATATGCAAACACAAGCAGTACCACTAGTTATGCCCAAAAGCCCAGTGGTCGGAACCGGAATGGAGAAAGACATCGCACAGGCCATGGGATGGTGCGTCTATGCACGTCATTCTGGGATTGTCACATATGTGGACTCTAAGAAAATCATTGTCAAATTAGACAAAAAGCCAGAATTGGCGGAAAACAATGAAAACATAACCGTGAAAGGTGATGTGGAGACATACAATTTAATTAAATTCAAACGCACTTCCCAGAGTTCTTGTTTCGATCAGCATCCAGTTGTCTCACTTGGCCAGAAAATAACTAAAGGTCAACTATTAATTGACGGCCCTTCATCAGAAAACGGGGAAATTGCATTAGGTCAAAATTTAATTATTGCCTATGCCTCATTTGAAGGATTGGGATTTGAAGACGCAATTGCAATTTCAGAACGTCTAGTTCGCGAAGATATTCTTACTTCAATCCACATAGAAGAACACGAAGCTGATGTTGTTGACACTAAACTTGGGCCTGAAGAGCTAACTCGAGACATTCCTAACGTAGGAGAAGGGTACTTGGCCAATTTGGATGTCGAAGGTATTGTGACTGTTGGTTCAGAAGTTGGGCCAAATGATATTTTGGTTGGCAAAATAGCTCCAAAAGGGGAAACTGAATTATCCCCGGAAGAAAGATTGTTACGTGCCATTTTTGGCGAAAAAGCTCGAGATGTACGTGACACCTCTCTTCGTATGCCACATGGAGAGCGAGGCATCGTTGTTGATATCCATGTACTTGATCGAGACGCCGGAGATGAGCTTCCTCCTGGAGTCAACAAACGCGTAATTATTAAGGTTGCCCAGATAAGAAAAATTAGCGTTGGTGATAAGTTGGCCGGCAGGCATGGAAACAAGGGTGTAATTAGTCGTATAGTCCCTACTGCAGACATGCCATATCTGTCGGACGGTACACCTGTCGACATACTTATTTCCCCTCTATCGGTTTTGGCCCGTATGAATTTAGGACAACTGCTTGAGGCACGTTTAGGTTGGGCTATGGATAAGTTGAAAAAGAAAGTTGCTGTTCCGGTTTTTGAAAAAGTTTCAGAAGAGAGTATTGCAAGCGCCCTAGAAGAAGCCGGACTTCCTGTTTCCGGTAAGACCGTTCTTTATGATGGTCGTTCTGGCCAGGCCTTAGAACAACCATCGGTCGTGGGCATTGGTTACATTCTCAAGCTTCACCACATGGTTGAAGACAAGACCCACGCACGATCAACTGGACCATACTCCCTTGTTACTCAACAACCCCTTGGTGGTAAAGCACAAATGGGAGGTCAGCGGTTAGGAGAAATGGAGGTTTGGGCTTTGGAAGCACATAAAGCGGCCCACGCTCTTCAAGAAATGCTAACTATTAAATCGGATGATGTTATAGGCAGAGCAAAGGCTTTCGAAGCGATTGTTAAGGGGACACAAATTCCCACAAGCTCAGTCCCGGAGTCATTCAATGTATTAGTTAAGGAACTCCAAAGCCTTGGGCTTCAAGTAATCCCACACGGAGTAAAAATAAAAACAGAAGAAACCACGACCACTTCAATTGATGACGCTTCGCTTTTATCCGACGATGCTGTAAAATCAGCCGTTCTTACCACAGTGGTAGAACCTGACCCCCTTTCAGTTACCGAATCGGAATAATTCTTATGTCTCAACCTAAAACAACAACCTATCAAGATTCATTTAAAAATATTTTAGACTTTACCAGCCTTCAGCTAAAATTGGCCTCACCTGAGACAATAAAAGCTTGGTCTCGGGGTGAGATTACCAAACCAGAAACTATTAACTATCGCACTCTGCGTCCGGAAAAAGACGGGCTTTTTGATGAACGAATTTTCGGCCCTGTCAAAGATTGGGAATGTTACTGCGGTAAATACAAACGGATTCGGTATAAGGGTATTGTTTGTGATAAATGTGGAGTAGAGGTCACCCACTCACGTGTTCGCCGCGAACGTATGGGACATATTACCTTAGCTTGCCCAGTATCACACGTTTGGTACTTTAAGGGTTCTCCGTCCCGACTATCTCTATTGTTGGATGTGGCTCCAAAATCCCTTGAATCAGTAATATATTTTGCACAGTATATTGTAATTTCAGTAGATGAAAATATCAGACAAAAAACGATTGACAGGCTTCAAAAAGAGCTTTCACAAAAGAAAGAATCTCTTAGAGAAGATTTTTCTAAGAGAATTTCGGACATCGAAAAAACTTCAACTCACGAAGAGAAACAACTCAAATCCCAGGATTTGAATGAAGATTCATTTGCTTTGGCATTAGATCAGCTAAATTTGAAACTTAAACAACAGGTCCAATCAATTAAAGATCAAGAAGCTGTAGAAACAGAAAAAATTGCCAGTCTTTATCAACGGTTATCCGATGTTGTTCACCAAATTAAGGTAACAAGTGTGGTAAGCGAAGACGAATATTTGAAATTGGTAGAATACGACGCAATCGATTTTGCAAATCTAGGTATGGGTGCAGAGGCAATTTTAGAAGTTGTAAAAACTTTGGACTTAGCTTCTTTGGCGAATCAACTACGTCAAGAAGTTGCAACCACCACTGGACAAAGACACATTAAGGCCACCAAGAGATTGCGGGTAGTTGATGGTTTAAGGCGCTCCAGCATAGATCCTTCATGGATGATTCTAAAAACACTTCCAGTTATTCCTCCGGACTTAAGACCGATGGTCCAGCTTTCAGGAGGTCGATTCGCTACATCTGATCTGAATGATCTTTATCGTCGAGTAATTAATAGAAATAATCGCTTAAAGCACCTAATGGATCTCGGGGCTCCAGAAATCATTCTGAGAAATGAAAAACGCATGTTGCAAGAAGCCGTAGACGCTCTTATTGATTCTTCTCAAAGAACAGCAAGAACCTCGCGACTTCCAGCTCAAGCCAAATCTAAATCCCTCTCTGATATCCTTCGGGGTAAACAAGGCCGATTCAGACAAAACCTCTTGGGTAAACGCGTTGACTATTCTGGTCGGTCTGTCATCGTTGTTGGTCCAGAACTAAAAATAAATCAATGTGGGCTTCCCAAGGAGATGGCTCTAGAAATGTTTAAGCCTTTTGTGCTACGCCAAATGATAGTTCAGGGCTTGGCTCCAAATGTTAGGTCAGCAAAAAACTTATTAGAGACCAGACCCCCAGAAGTATTTGATATTTTGGAGAGCATTACTAAAAATCACCCAATTCTGCTTAACAGAGCCCCCACCTTACACAAACTCTCAATCCAAGCGTTTTATCCCATCCTCATTGAAGGGTCTGCCATTAAGATCCACCCTTGTATATGTGCGGGATTCAATGCAGATTTTGATGGGGACCAAATGGCAGTTCATGTTCCTTTAAGCAAAGAAGCCATCGAGGAAGTAGAGGAATTAATGATGCCTGAAAAAAATCTTCGCAAGCCAGCAGACGGTACTCCTATTTCAGTGCCCTCAACTAAAGAAATGGCCTTGGGAAATTATTACTTAACCTCAATTGACCCCACAATTAATCCTCACTCTTCAATTTTTTCAAATCAAGAAGAGGCAATTTTAGCTCACCACATAGGAACAATTAAACTTCGGCAAAGAATTAAAGTTTCTTTGGAGGGCCAAATAACCGACACCTCAGTAGGCCGACTTATATTTAATGAAGTTATTCCTCCTGCGCTAGGTTTCATCAATGAATCAGTTCGTCGCTCCACTATTGTTGGGCTATTTAATAAAGCATTCAAAATATTTGACACCTCGGTTATTGTCAAACTTATCGACGATATCAAAAACCTTGGTTTTTGGGCAGGTACTCTAGCTGGAATTTCAGTGAGTATTACCGATTGTATAATCTCTCCAGATAAAGACGCAATCATTAAATCAGCAAACGAAAAGGTTGCAGAAATTGAGAACAATTTTTCGTTGGGACTCATCACATTGGAGGAGAAAAAGCGATTAGCCCAAGAGGTGTGGCTAGAGACGACAGAAACACTAGCTGATGTAACATGGAATCTCTTTGACCAAACGAACCCAATTAGACTTATTGTAGACGCCCAAGTCGGTAAAGCATCTCGTGAACAGGTCCGTCAGCTTTCTGCCATGAGAGGACTGGTCGTTGATCCCTTGGGAAGAATTGTTGATTTGCCATTAAAGAGCAATTATCGTCAAGGGTTTTCCTCTTTTGAATATGTCTCAGCAGCCAGAGGAGAGCGTAAGGGTCTATCCGACACAGCCGTTAGAACCGCCGACGCAGGTTACCTTACTCGCCGATTGGTTGACGTTGCTCATGATGCCATTATTCGGATCGATGATTGTCAAACCAAAAATGGTATCACTATTTCTAAAAACGAAAGACGTAGTAAAGTTTTCGCCTCCAGAATTTTTGGAAGGATTGTAGCAGCTGATGTGATTTCTCCAAAGTCCAAAAAGGTCCTCATTTCGCAGGGTACGCTTCTGGATGATCAAGGGGTTGATCTAGTTGTCAGCGAGGGGGTAGAACAAATTGTGGTTCGCTCTCCCTTAACTTGTGAATCCAGATACGGAGTCTGTGCCAACTGTTATGGATGGAGTCTCGCAAGCATGGCAATGGTAACAGTAGGAGACCCGGTGGGTGTCATTGCTGCTCAAAGTATTGGTGAACCTGGAACTCAGATGACCCTTCATGGTAAAAGGGGTGGACTTTCTGTAGGAAGCATTGACGTTACTCAGGGGCTGCCACGAGTTGAGGAGCTGTTTGAAGCCAGAACTCCCAAATTGGTTTCACCACTAGCCGAGATATCTGGAAAAATTGAAGTGGTAGAAACTGACGAAGGTTACAAAGTTCGTATCAGAAATACCACCGTCAAACCAATCGAGGAACGAGAATATATTATTCCTTTAGCTGCAGAGCTGAAGGTTTCAGATGGAGAACTGGTGGCCACTGGTCAGCAATTGGCTTCCGGATCTTTGGATATCAAAGAAGTACTGGAGGTCAGAGGTCTTCGGGGAGCACAAGAATATTTGATTGAGGAAATTCAAGCGGTATACGAATCTCAAGGAGTTCCAATCCATGATAAGCACTTTGAAGTTATAGTCAGAAAAATGAGCGACAGAGTCCGCATCCTCTCCCAGGGAGATGCCGTTCTCTTGCCGGGAGATATTATCGATAGAGCATTATTTGAAAATGAGAATGCTAAAGTATTAGCCGCAGGCGGTGAACCAGCGACCGCCCAGGTGGTGGTCTTGGGTATTACTCGAGCCGCTCTGAAGACAGGCTCTTGGCTTTCAGCCGCATCCTTTATCGAAACCACTTCTCAGTTGGCTGAGGCTGCAGTAGAAGGTAAAGTCGACCCCCTGCTTGGACTCAAAGAAAACGTTATTATTGGGCGTTTGATTCCGACCAGCCCTGAAAGAGCAACAATATCCTAGTTTTTGTATAATTAAGCGTTATGCCAACTATTAATCAACTCATTCGAAAGCCTCGCCATCCTAAAATAAAAAAGGTTAAAGCTACCGCCCTTCGTCGTTCCTTTAACGCTAAGGATAGAGAGTTTGTTTTCACCACCAACCCGTTTAAAAGAGGGGTGGTTACACTGGTTAAAACCATGACTCCCAGAAAACCAAACTCGGCCCTTCGAAAAGTTGCCCGCGTTCGCTTATCCAACAAAACCGAAGTCACCGCGTACATTCCCGGAATTGGTCATAATATTGCAGAGCATGGAATTGTATTAGTCAGGGCTGGCGCGGTAAAAGATCTACCTGGAGTTAAATACCACATTGTCAGGGGAAAATTTGACGCCGGAGGAGTTGAAGGCCGACGTCAGGGTAGATCCAGATACGGCACCAAATCCACCCAAGGTCCCCAGGCAGCCGCCGCTAGTTAATATTTATGCGATCTAAAGCTTCACCAATCAGAAATATACTACCAGATCCGGTTTTTAATTCCGTGATCGTGTCCCATTTAATCAATAGGGTAATGTTAAGCGGTAAAAAATCCGCCGCCCAAAAGCAGGTTTACAAAGCATTTGACATTTTAAAAGAAAAAACTGGTCAAGAGCCTCTAACTTTTTTTATTAACTCGCTCGAAGCCATAAAGCCGCAAATGGAAGTTAGAGCCCGAAGAATTGGCGGAGCTGCATATCAGGTTCCAGTTCCGGTCAGAAATGTTCGCAAAGACTCTCTCGCCATTAGATGGTTGATTACTGCAGCTCAGAGCAGGCCCAGTACCGAATATCACACTTTCGCTGAGAAATTAGCTGCCGAACTAATTGACGCTTCCAATAACAACGGAGCTGCAATTAAGAAAAAGTTAGATACCCATCGCATGGCCGAAGCCAACAAAGCCTTCGCCCATTTTAGGTGGTAATTTAAACGTAATTTATGTCTCACTACACAGGACCAAAAAATCGCCTATCCCGAAGGGAAAACTTTGACCTTTTCGGTAAAGGTAATAAATTGCGTCGGGCCCAAAATCCCCCAGGTCAGCACGGTCCCAAGGGATCTCGTCGTCCGTCTGACTTTGGGGCCCAACTTCGGGAAAAGCAGAAAACTAAAAGAATCTATGGTATAATTGAGAGACAGTTTCGGGGGTACTTTGAAAAGGCAAAGAAAGTTCGTGGTAAGACCGGAGAATACCTTCTCCGCTTGCTGGAGACCCGTCTGGATAATGTGGTGTATCGTTTAGGTTTTGTGCCTACTCGAGCCATGGCCAGACAATTGGTTTCTCACGGCCACGTTCTTATCAATGACGGGGTAGTCAGCATTCCCTCCTACCAAATAGGTATCGGGGAAACCGTAGCGCTTGACGCTACAGCTGCCAATATCCCTCAAGTCAAAGCTTGCCTAGAAAATCCCAAACTACTTCCTGCCTGGCTGCAAAAGACTGGCTCTAAAGGGAAAATCATTAGTTTTCCCCTAAGAGAACATGTTGACAGTCCTATTAATGAGCAACTTATCGTGGAGTTTTACTCCCGCTAATAAATAAAACATGCACAATCCGCAATTCACAGTCAAAACCGAGTCGTCTAAGGACAATTTTTCCAGATTTGTCATCGAACCATTACCTCAAGGTTTTGGTGATACTTTGGGAAATTCACTCAGACGAGTTTTATACACCACCATTCAGGGCGCTGCCATAACAGCCGTCAAGATCGAAGGTGTTAATCATCAATTTACCACTCTTGAGGGAATGCGCGAAGACATTGTCCAGCTGATTTTAGCCTTAAAACAAGTCAAAGTAGCTTATCAGGGAGACAAACCTGTAAAAATTACCCTTGAAGCCTCTGGTCCCGCCGAAGTTAAAGCGGAAAGTTTTCAAACCCCTCCAGAAGTCACCATTATTAATTCTGATTTGGTAATTGCTACCTTAGCCGATAAGAACGCCAAACTCGAACTGGAAGCTACCGTTGAATCTGGATTTGGTTATTCACCAGCTGAAGATCGAAAAAGTACCACTCTGGGATTAATCCCTGTTGATGCTACATTTACTCCTATTGTCAGGGTAAATTACAAAGTAGAAGCCACCCGCGTGGGTCGAGTAACCGATTTTGACAAATTAATCCTTGAAGTACTTACTGACGGCAGTGTTGCTCCTCTTCCGGCTCTGACTTCAGCTGCACAGACTCTAGTTAACTATTTTAATGGCATTGTTAATCCTCAAACAAACGAAGACCCCAAAGGATCATCGGCCTTTCAGTCACGGCCAACCGCTGGATCAAACATTTCCGTAGAAGAGTTAGATCTTCCCACTCGTATCGCCAACGCATTACAAAAGGCCGGATTTCAAACCCTGGCTGACGTCTTGGCTGTTCCCAGAACCCAGCTTTCAAAAGTGAAAAACCTGGGCGGAAAGTCAGTTGATATTATTGTTGATGCGCTAAAGGTGCGCGGTTTTGAACTTGCCCAATGAGACATGCGTCACAATGTTTTCGGAAAACAGCTTTCTCGTGATACCGGACAACGTCAGGCTCTTTTGAAGGGCCTAGCCGGTGCACTGATTCGGTCAGAAGCCATTGAAACTACAGAAGCCAAAGCCAAAGCTTCGGCGGCTTTAATTGAGAAACTAATTACCAAGGCTAAAAAGGCGGGTTTAGTTAACATTCGTCAAATAGAAGAAGTTATCGTCGACAAATCCTTAGTCCATAAGCTCGTTCACGAAATTGCTCCCCGCTTCAAATCCCGAACTGGAGGTTATTTGAAATTAATCAAACTCGGTACTCGTACCGGTGACAATGCCCCCATGGTAAGAATGGAATTATCAGCAGGGGAAGTGGTAGCAGTTTCCTCCCCCGAACCGGTAAAAGAAACGACCAAAGCCTCGCCCAAAAAAGTTGTTAAGCAAAAAAAGTCGAACAAGTAATTAAATTCCTGCCATGAATACCCTTTCTCCCTCAGTTAACGAAATTTCCCGAAAATGGCACTTTTTTGATGCCAAAGATCAGATTCTTGGTCGTCTATCAACCCAGATTGCCAAAATTCTTATGGGAAAACACAAAACCGACTTTGTTCGGTATTTTGATATCGCCGATCACGTAGTAGTTACAAACGCAGCCAAAGTAGCTGTCACCGGTAATAAATCAGACCAAAAAGTCTATCGCCACCACTCTGGTTACCCGGGGGGAATGAAAGTCACTTCCTATGTAAACATGCTTGAGGCTCATCCCGAAAGAATTATTACCAAAGCGGTTTCTGGAATGTTGCCCGATAACAAACTCAAATCAAAACTTCTTCGTCACCTTCATGTTTATCCTGGTTCTGACCACCCGTTTACTAAGCAGTTTAAACAAGATTAATATGTCTAAAACTGAAACAAAAACTAAAATAATCGCTAGCGCCATTGGTCGTAGGAAGCGGGCCGTAGCCTCAGTCAGACTTATTGCTGGAAACGGCGAAATTGAAATTAACGGGATACAATCCGGCCAATATTTTCCTGGAGAACAAAGCCGAATTAAATTACAAAGACCATTTGCTGTTACAGGCATGGACAAGTATGCCGTTACGGCCAAAGCCATGGGAGGTGGACTGGGCGGCCAACTAGACGCTGTGGTCTTGGGCATAGCCAGAAGCCTGTCACAAATCAAACAGGAATTTAAAACTGCACTTCGCGGGGCCGGACTTCTTACCCGTGACGCCAGAAAACGTCAACGCCGTATGGTGGGGACTGGCGGCAAAGCCAGGAGACAAAAACAATCTCCAAAACGATAACATGAGAGAAATTTCCAGTGATCAGATTTTCGATTCTTCGGACCAAATTTGGAGTCGATTGAGACCATGTAAGGCTATTTATCCGAAAAAACCAAATGTATCTGGCGGAGGTGGTTATTCGCGGGAAAGCCCAAGACTTGTGAAGTCAGAATTCAAAGTTCCCTCAAACTGGGCAGTGCTCAAAACATTATCAGATGGGCAACCGATTTTGGACGAGAAGGGCCGGGAAATTACTCAAGTAACAGCAGGTGTTAGGCAGGTTCTGGTTCATGTATGCCAAAAACCATACAACGGCCTTTCCGATCGAGCTGGAGGTTTTTATGCCCAATGGTCACCAACCACCCGAGAGATTAAAAATCGCCTCTACGATCCCCAGTGAAACCAGCACCACCTCAATGGCAACAACCTCACCAAAGCCATGAATTTTACTCTTTTTAAACCACTTCAGATTTAGAAGCAAACAAAGTGCCGGAAGACCGATATTCACTGAATTTATCAGTGCCTGACCAATTTTTAAGTTCTTAATTCCCGCCACAACCACATCGATTACATAATCTGTTCCCAGCGCCCAGGCCATACAGGCAGACAGCCAGTATACAATTGGTATTATTACAAACCCTACATTAATTGCAGCAAACCTCACCACCTGACCATCTGCACTTACACCGCTCGCCTTTTTCATCTACTTAATTTTACCAAGTTTTTTCATCTTTATACCCCAGCTTTTAATTCCTTTAGTTCTTTCTTTAACTCCGTCATTACCAGCTCCCTCCCGACCATAAGTTTATTCATTCTTTCTAGCTCCATTAATTTCTCCTCCAAATCTTTTTTGGCTTGTTCCAGCTCTACCGTTCTTTCTTCAACTTTTTTTTCTAATTCTACGTAGTATCCCGATAGTTTTGTCGCCATGTCGTTAAACGTCTTAGCCAAATCTCCGATTTCGTCATGAGTCAGAATATCAATTTTAGTATCCCAATGGCCTTTACTGATGGCCACTGACGCATCCCTTAATTTAATTAGGGGATTAGTGATTCGTTTTGACAAATAAACACTTGCAATTGTAACCACCCCTAAACTTGCAATCGCAATCACTACAGAAGCTTTTATTATATCTTTTAGAGGTTCATACGCTTCGTGTATTGGTAACTCCACTACTACTGCCCAATCGGGGATTTCCAGCGCCACATGGCTGGTCACTACTTTTAAATTTCCAATCCCATTAGAAGTCACACTCCCTTCAGTAGTATGTTCTCCATTCACAAACCTTGCTACTTCATGCAAATTGCTCAAGTTTTCTCCGGCCAAAACTCGGCTAATGTCGCCATACGCTAGTAAATTTCCTTTTTTATCCACTACATAAGCCAGTCCATTTTTTCCAATTTTTATATTCCCCACCAAATCCCACATGAATTTCAAATTTACCTCAGCTGCCAGTGAACCCAGGCTTTCACCAAAAGTATTTTGTATCGGAACTAAAATTGCCACCAGCGGTTCGCTGGTATTATTATCAATATAAACCGGACTGATATATATGTTCCCTTTTTGGACATAGGGTAAAAAATCGTAATTAATCGCCTTTTCCAATTGACTTGGTTCAAAACTAGACAGCCTAGAAGTCTTCATTTGCACCCCACCTACCATGTCAAAAATTAACAATTGTCGAAAAGAAATTTCTTTTCCCAGTAGTTTTTCCAAGTTCAATTTTAGTTGTTCAGAAGTGGCCGAAGATAAATTACTAAATTTTGAACTTGTTTCCAAAATTACTATTTTGTTTTGAACAAAATTCTTTACCACATTGGCTGCATCTTGAGCTACAATTTGTTGTTGAGAAGATATAAAATTTTGCTGCATCCGGTATTGGAAATATATTTCGAAGCTGATAATAGTCAACAAAATGCCTGTACATAAAATTAAAAACGTTGCAGCTAACGTAAACACCAAGCTACTGCTAGTTTTTTTATACCTGTCGGCAGACATCATCTCTACGTGTCCTTCTAAACCTGTTAGCGAATAACTTTATTTGCCTTATTCAGCAAGCTTTCAGAGAGATTTATCCCCAATTCTGAAGCCATTTTGGCATTAAGAATCAGATACGTTTCTGGA
This sequence comes from Candidatus Amesbacteria bacterium RIFOXYB1_FULL_44_23, assembly GCA_001773775.1. Classification (GTDB taxonomy): domain Bacteria; phylum Patescibacteriota; class Microgenomatia; order CAZETR01; family Amesbacteraceae; genus MEXR01. The sequence goes on from MEXR01000009.1 coordinate 22,783, forward strand.
GAAACCACCGGAATAATTCCGGCTGACGTCCCTTGTAAAATTTTGTTCGCCAATCGCGCCGCTAGTACTCCAATCTCTGAGGTGTCCACAGTTACTGCAAAAACTGTTCCATAATCATCTAAAGTTACAGACGAACCACCTACTGGAATTTTTTTCACCCGGGTGTATTTTGCTATCGCGGCAAAGGCTTCCTTGGTAGTAGAAAGAGATTCAGGGATAAACAAAACTGCTCCAAAGCCCAAATCCTTGTTTTTTGCCCGATTTGCTAATTCCGCCTGCAAAGCGACTAAATTTTCAGAAGGAAACTCAATCAAAGTCAGACCCAAGGACTTAGCTGCTGGACGTACCACATCCAGTTCTGCTGGCACCGATGGATAACCTTTTTGGTAAGGCAACCAGATCTGTTTTACCTGAGGCACAACTTCGTGTAATACCTCCAGCCGCCTTATCGCAACGTCAGTATTCGGATACCGAACTCCCGTGATATTTCCCCCTGGAGCTCGTATGCTGTTAACCAGATTATTTCCTTCGGTAAAGGCATTTGCAAAAACCACCGGTATGTCAGTTCCCTTTGTGGCCTCTTTTGCTTCCAAAGCTGCCTCAGTGTTATACGCCAAAATTAAATCCACTTTTTCATCAACGAACTTCTTGAGTATTAGCTTTTCCTTATCCGGCTCAAAGTTGGTCTTTTGTAAATCATAAGTTATGTTTTTTCCATCTACGTATCCCAAACCAGTCATCTCCTGTATAAAACTGTCGGCAATGCCGGAAAACAGATTCAGCCCTGACAAAATCCCTACTCGGTACGCCCCTTTTTTGTAATTTGATCTTTTTTCTCCTTTTGTCAAAATATACCCTACTCCTATCACTATTCCCAAAATCACAATTAATAAAATAACGGCCTTCTTGTTCATAATCACTTTACTATTTCAATTGATCTACTTAACAACCCCTCGCCCACAGTCAACCCCAACTTCTTTGTCAGTTTATAATTTATCCGCAAGTCATTATCTGCCGTTACTACCGGAATAGTACCAGCCGAGATCCCCTTTAGCACCTTATTAGCAATTGGCGCCGCCAGTTTTCCGAACTTCAAATTATCCGGATGAAAACCCACAATCGGTCCACTAGCCTCTTTCAAAATCAAAGCGCTGCTTATAGGCAGCCTGTATTTGTCGGCAAACTTGTATATTACCTCGTTCACTTCCGGAGTGACCGAAAACGGCTCTACTAATTCCAATATCGCATCTATCCCCGGATCTTTTGCAGCCATCCTCCCATCCAAATACTCTTTCACTTCGGCCGCATTTTCAAACGGCATTATTGTTAAAGTGATACCCATTTTTCTTGCTGCTAAATTCAACTCCGCAATTTGCGATGGAACAGTCGGGTAATTTTTTAAATAGGTAGCCCACACTCTCTTCACTTTTGGCGCAATCTCATGCAAAAGCTCCAATCGACCCACCGCACTTTCCGTAGTTGGGTACCGGACTCCAGTAATGTTATTACCTGGAGTCCTGACATTCTGTACCAAGCCAGTCCCCTCGATAAACGCTAGTCCAAAAACTACCGGCACACCAGAACCTTCAGCCACCTTTTTAGTTTCTATGGAGATTTCAGTACCAATCGGGAACAACAAATCCACTTTCTCTTCAATCATCTTTTGTACCGCTTTTTCATTCCCGATTGGTTGAGATGCCGAAAACACATCGTATGTCACGTTCCTACCTTCTACATAGCCCAACTCTCTCATTGCCTCTTTAAAAGAATCCTGTACGTTTGAAAAAAAGGGATCGAAATCAAAACACCAATTTTGTAAGTTTTTTTGGATTGTGCTTCTTGTTTTTCTTTTGCCAACCAAACCCATCCTCCAACTACCACGGCCAACACTACCACCAAAACAACCACCACAGCTCGAAATTTTTTATTAATCACAAACCCTCATATTTATTAGAACACGTCCCCAAACGAAAGTCCAGCCAACCTGAGGCGGCTGACTCTCTCTGTGTCGGGGAAGGCAGAATTGAACTGCCGCCAGACGCACCCCATGCGCCTATTCTACCGTTAAACTATTCCCCGATATTTGTATTTTACCTTATATAAAGCTAATATTTAACCATGATTTCAACTTTTAAAGAGACTATAGCTAGCATCCGTGATAAAAATTACGCCAAGCTGATAATTGCCAAATCACCTAAGCAGGTGGTCTGGTACTGGTCGAAATATCTTATTCTGGTATCGGTAATATTTTTAGTTATTTCTGTTTTTTCCCTAACGCATTATTTGCCTCAACTGCCTAAGTTTATAAATGATTATTTTCCGGACGGAGTTTTAAGTTCCCGGGACAACTTGCTCTCAACTACCATCAACCAGCCGTATAAAAAGGGCGATACCGAATTTGTTTTCATTATGAATCTGGAAGGCTCTGCCTCCGATCTGGACGCATATGCGGCCGGAGTTCTGGTTTTAAAGGATCAATTAGTTTTTAAAACCAATCCAGATCAAATCCAGACCCAAAAATTCGATAAAGTTCCGAACTTTAGCATCAGTAAAAATGATCTATCGTCATATGTAAGCAAAAATAATCTCAAACTTTGGCTTATTGGCTGTGGCATATTAGTCGCACTGTCCTTAGTTGGGGCTTTAGTTAATTGGACTTTTCGTCTGGTAGTTAACGCATCAGCCGCTTTGCTTTTTTGGATTTCAGCCAAGTACCTTATGAAGAAACAAATCAATTTTATCGATACCTTTAAAATTATTTTGTATGCCAACGTTTTGCCTTTGTTACTTTCATTCTTCCTCTCTTCTCCTCCAAATCCGATTTTTGATTTCTTAAACCTGGGTTTATTTATTTTTCTCAGCTTGAGATGGATTCGCAACTTACCAGATACAGTTGTTGCTGTTCCGGTCCAGACAGAGGTTTCTCACCCTAAACGAAAATCAGTCAAACATTGATTTTTCACTTGCATTTTATTCTGTAACAGGTATATTTGGGGAGATATGAGTAACGACCAAAGACTTCAGGCAATCAAAGTGGCCATGGAGCAAATTGAAAAACAATTTGGCAAAGGGGCAATCATGAAGATGGGAGAAAAATCTGAAAAGTTTGCCATCGATGTTATTTCCACCGGATCAATCGCTTTAGATTTGGCCCTTGGAGTAGGTGGGCTTCCCAGAAGCCGTGTTACTGAAATTTACGGTCCAGAAGCTTCTGGTAAAACTACCCTGGCCCTGCACTGTATCGCTGAGGCCCAAAAAAACGGAGGCACTGCCGCTTTTATTGATGCAGAACACGCGTTAGATCCCGTTCGGGCTGAGGCCATAGGCGTCGATTTGGACAATCTATATATCTCCCAACCGGATACCGGAGAACAGGCCCTGGAAATTGTCGAAACCCTTATCCGCTCCGGTGCCATAGACGTTGTCGTAATCGATTCCGTTGCCGCTCTGGTACCTCGGGCCGAGATCGAAGGAGAAATGGGTGATAGTGTGATGGGGGTTCAGGCCCGGCTTATGTCTCAAGCCTTAAGAAAAATTACCGGCGCCATAGCCAAAAGCCGGACCGTAGTGATCTTTACCAATCAACTCAGGATGAAAATTGGCGTCATGTTTGGTAATCCTGAAACGACCCCTGGCGGAATGGCACTTAAATTTTATTCATCGGTTCGCATTGACACCAGAAAAATTGAAAGCATCAAAGACGGCGATGTGGTAATAGGGTCAAGACACCGAGCCAGAATTGTTAAAAACAAAATTGCCCCTCCATTCAGAGTCGCTGAATTTGATATTTTAAACGATGGTGGAATCAGTAAATATGGAGGCCTGATTGATGTCGGACTCGAACTCGGCGTACTGCACAAAAAAGGTTCATTTGTTTATTTTGCCGAAACCATAATTGGGCAAGGTCGAATTGCTGCTGTAGAATACCTTAAAGAAAACGCAAAAGTTGCCAAACAAATTGAAGAATCAATATGGAAAATAGCCAAAGACATCAAAAAGCCTCTTCCCAAGCAGGTGGGCGAGTCGGAAATAGAAGAGTAGATCTGCTCAACTCCTGCTTTCGTATTTTAAGCCTTCGTCCTCGAAGTGAATCTGAAGTCGTCTCGTTTCTCAAAAAAAAGACCACCGATGCGGATTTGATATCAGAAATTATTACTCAATTAAAACAGCTCAAATATATCGACGATGCCAAGTTCTCTTCCTGGCTTGTTGAGTCCCGTTCTCGCTCCCGGCCCAGAGGCAAAAGACTACTGGTTCGGGAAATGAAAGCCAAGGGCATATCTGCAGATGATATTAAAGTAGAAATAGACGAAACTTCTCTTGCTGGCAAAGCTTTAGAAAAGAAACTTCATGTTTGGAAAAGCCTCCCGTACAAAGAGTTCAAGACCAAATCCTATCGTTTTTTGGCTGCCCGGGGCTTTCCATGGGAGGTCATTGAGAGGGTTACCCGGAAGCTGTATAATGGGCAGGATGTTACTGACGAAGATTAACCAACAAACATATGGGTTTCTATTCTCCTCCGGCAAAAACGACCGGGTCATCTCCTGATCAATCAGCTCAGGCTGAAAACTTGCTTTCTGAAATTGACGCCAGGCTGGATCAGCTTGAGCAACAAAAAGTCGGTTTAAAAAAATTAAACGACGAATACCTGACAAAGTTAGAAAAAGTCAGTGGTTTGGCCCGAGAAGATGCCAAAAAGACCTTACTGGAAGAAGCCCAGAAATTTTATTCTGACGATTTGGCCAAAGTCATTGAGCAAACCCGTCAGGATTTACAGGCCAGATCTGACGAGCTGGCTCAGGAACTGATTGTCTCCGCCATGCTGCACGGCGCCACCGACTATACGGCTGAATATACCGTTTCCACCATTACCTTGTCGGACGAAAACATTAAAGGCAGCATTATTGGCCAAAGCGGTAGAAATATTGCCGCATTTGAAAAAGCCACTGGAGTCGAAATTGAAATTGAAGAAGGAAATACCATTAAACTGTCCTCATTTGATTCTCTGCGCCGGGAAATTGCCAGGAGAAGTTTGGAATTCTTAATCAAAGACGGACGAATTCAGCCGTCCCGGATTGAAGAAGTGGTAGCGCAAACCAAAAAGCACATGGATACGGTTTTAATGGATGAGGGTCGCAAAATTTGTAGTTCCTGCGGAGTTTATAACCTTCACCCGGAATTGATTGCTCTGATTGGCAGATATCGTTTCCGTTTTTCATATGGGCAAAACCTGGGCATTCACACCATTGAAGAAACAAAAATCGGAGTTCAATTGGCTCATGAATTGAATCTCTCGGCCAACAATCTTGAGCTGATTCGCTTAGGTTGTTTGCTGCACGACATAGGAAAGGTGGTAACTGATGAAGAGGGAACCCACGTTCAACTTGGAGTCCAGGTTCTGAAAAAGTACGACATGCCGGAAGCTGTAGTTAACGCCGTAGCTGAACATCACGAAGACAAGCCGTTTTCTTCCATAGTTTCCCGGATTGTTTGGGTAGCTGATGCAATTTCCGGATCACGTCCTGGGGCTCGCTATGAGCCGCACGATGCTTATGTTAAAAGACTGCAGCAGATTGAAGACATCGGGAAATCTTTCCCTCAGGTCCAGGAAGTTTATGCTTTTCAAGCCGGCCGGGATGTTAGGGTTATCGTCAAACCTGAATTGGTTTCTGATTCCGAACTTACTATTTTAGTCGCAAAAATTAAACAGGGACTGGAAAAAAATGCCCAATATGTTGGTCAGATAAAGATCACCGCCGTACGTGAAGTGCGGGCAACTGATATCACGAAAGCAAAATAATCACCGTACTTCTTGACATTTACTCCCCGGTATAATATTTTTGGCTTACACATGAAGTTTTTTGGAGAGGAGGTGAAGATAATAAATGACTAAACAACAAATGTTTGAAGTAGTTGCCAAAAAAGCTCACTTGACCAAAAAAGCCGCTCGCGAGTCTGTAGAAACTTTGCTCGAGGAGGTCCGTAAATCATTGGCCAAAGGAGAAAAAGTCGTTCTATCTGGATTTGGAACTTTCAAAGTTACTCGGGTAAAAGATAAGCCGGTTATCGTACCCCGAACCAAAGAAAGAAAGATCGTCAAAGGTCACAGAGTCGCCAGGTTCACTCCCGGTAAAACTCTGAAAAAAGCAGTTAAATAGTTTTTAATTATTTAATTGGCACATCGTTTGGAAAAAAACGAGGCACTTTCGCCTCGTTTTTTGGGCTTAAAAAAGAGGTAAAATACAAAAATGCGCAAATACATAGCTTTTGCTAAGGCAACCTGGCAACTGACCCTCGCCTATCGGGGGGAGAGTTTTATATGGTTAATCCTGGAAATCATACCCATGCTGATTTTCATCAGTTTTTGGAATAGTTTGTTGGAAACTCAACGTATCACCCACGCCCAATTTTCTCATCTGGTGTTGTACTATCTGCTCACATTAATAGTTTCACGGCTCACCGCTATTCATTTTGAAGACTGGATAATCGAGGAAATCAAAGACGGAAAAATCAGCCGTTACTTATTAAAACCGTTTTCTTACAAGTTGTATTTACTCTCCAGCGAAATTACCTGGCGGGTTTCCGGGTTAATATATTTACTCCCCGCGCTTCTTCTGTTTGTACCGATTCTGAGTAATATCGAAATATCTGCTCCGGGATTACCACAAATCTCAGGCAGCCTTCTTATCTTATTTCTGGCCTTTCTTCAGCGTTATTTCTTGGGGTTTTTAATCGGTATTGCCGCTTTTTGGTTTGAACAGTCAAAATCATTAATTCACCTCAAGTGGATGTGTGAGGGAATATTTGGCGGCGCTTGGCTGCCTTTATATTTTTTCCCTGACTGGTTACAAAAACTGGCCCGGCTCACCCCTTTTTATTCCTGGTTCTTTTATCCTTTGGAAATGCTTCTGAAACCTCTCAATGCTTCTGCCTTTGTTATCAATTTAGCTCTGGCCGTGTTTTGGACTCTAAGTTTGTGGCAATTATCAAAATTACTCTGGAAGAAAGCCATCGTTAAATATTCAGCCGTTGGCAATTAATATGCGTCGCTACATTAAACTGATCTTTCATATGATTTCCATCTCCTGGATGCAGGCCATGGAATATCGCAGCGATTTTATCAGCTGGATGCTTGTAGATACTGGCTGGTCGATCATGGATTTAGCCTTTTTTACTTCGCTCATTAACTTTACTCAGGTGATCGGCGACTGGAACAAAGGTCAGTCGCTGGTCGTTTTGGGTGTGTTTAGGCTTTTGGTTATTCCGGTCTGGGGTTGGATGTTTAATAGTTTCCATCTGCTACCTCGCTTAGTCTCCGAAGGTCGTTTGGATATGATTATTACCAAACCAGCCGATAGTCAGTTCTTGGTTTCCACCAGAAACTTCAGTTTTTCCATTTTACCCTCACTTGTCACCGGCTCGGCTTTCATCTGGATGGGCTTTAATTTACTGGGTTTTGTTCCCAACGTATATCAGATATTGCTTTTTCTTTGGCTGACTTTAGTATCAATTACGCTTATGTACGCCTTGTATTTTCTTACTATGACCGCCGTTCTGTTTACCGATCGCTTGGATAATCTCTATCACATATTTACGGCATTTTATGACTCTTCCAAATACCCGGCCCAAATCTATCCGGTTTTCTGGCAACATCTCTTAACCACAATTTTTCCGCTGGCCTTGATGATTGTTGTTCCGGCTGAATCACTCTTTTTACCCGTAAACATCGTTAGACTGGTTCAGTTTCACCTGTTAACCGTTGTGTTTCTTTTCGTAGGTCGCCGGGTTTGGTTTGCCGGTCTTCGTCGCTATTCGTCCGCCAGTTCCTAGGAGTACAATCAACCGATGAAGCGGTATTGGTTGGTATTCACGCAAAATATTTCTCAGGTTTCCACCTATCGGTTTCATATTTTATTATCTTTATTTCAAAACTTAGTTCAGCCCGCAATTCTTTTAGTAGTTCTATTTTTAATTAAACCTTCAGGAGAAATTACTTTTGCCCAACTCCTGCCTTACTATCTGCTGGTTGCCTTAATTTCCCCGCTGACTATCAGTAATATCGACGAAGAATTGGATGAACTGACTGCTAGTGGTGATATCAATAACTTTTTAATTAAGCCGTTTTCCTTAACCAAGTGGCTCTACGCCAAAGCCTTAAGCGAAAAGCTGACCATGCTTTTACTGCTTTGCCTTCCTCTGGGTCTGGCCTTTGTTTATAACCATTTAAACCTTTTTCAAATTGCTTTGGTTATGCTGATTATTGTTTTATCGTTTTCGCTATCTTTCTTTCTGAGTTTTTTTATCGGAATCAGCTGCTTCTGGATTGAAGATTTTTGGGCCATTCACAACGTTAAATACGTTGTTATTTCTTTCCTGGGTGGGCTGATCCTGCCTTACCCGTTCTTTTCTCAGGTTTGGCAGGATATCCTGAAATTCACCCCTTTTCCGTATTTAGTTAATTTTCCCATCAAATATATTCAGGGTCAGGTTTCACCCGAGTCGATTGTCATTACTTTAATTTGGTTGGTGGTTTTGATTATTTGGTCGGAGCTTTTTTTAAGAAAAGCCATCTCGAAATATTCATATGTTGCCGCTTAAGATTTTTAAAACCATTTATTCTGCCCGGCTGGGTAAGGATTTTAGTTTGCCGCTTTGGTCTCAGATTTTTTCTCACGTCGGCTCGTTGTGTTTCTTTTTCTTTCACCTTTTATCTTTTCAGCTGTTTATAAATAAATTTTCCTTCCCGGGTTGGCCCGCGGTGGATTTATGGGTTTTATTATTTACTTTTGAAATTTTTACTTATTTGGCTTTCTTTTTATTTTGGAAGGGTTTTAATCACACCATTCGGGACGTTAACACCGGAGGATTTGACCTGATTATTACCAAACCTGTCTCAACTATTCTGATAACAATTTTTCGCGGCGGTGGGTTGCACAACCTAACCTGCGCTTTCCTGGGTATTTTATTTTTATTCATCCATGTCGTGACCAATAATCTATCTGTTTCACCACTATCCGTAATTGGTTTTTTGTTTAGCCTTGGGTTTAGCCTTTTTACATTTCTTAATTTGTCGCTTTGTTTTATCGCCCTGACTTTTCATTTCGGCAAAGTGACCGGTCTGGCATATGCCAGCTTTCAGGTCCAGGAAGTATACAAATACCCTTCCCAAATATATCAAAACTCTAACTTGCTCTTTGCCGTTGCTTTTATTTTTCTGTCACTTTTTACTACATTTCCGGCCAGTATCCTGTTAGGAAAGTATATCTCTCTTTTGAATGCCGGCATTTATATCGGTTTTTCAATTGCTATTTATTTACTATCTAGAATCATCTGGTCTTGGAGTCTTCATCACTACTCTTCCGCCAGCTCTTAGAGTAAAATTACCGCATGTCTCAGATTTCGGTTTCCGGTCTTAAAAAATACTATAAAGTTCATCAAAAAGAACCGGGACTTTCCGGATCAATAAAATCGCTGTTTAATCGTAAATATTATGACGTCAAAGCCGTAGACGACGTTTCATTTGAAATAGCCGAAGGCGAATTGGTCGGTTTTATAGGTCCCAACGGGGCCGGAAAAACTACCACCTTGAAAGTTCTGTCAGGTCTTTTATACCCCACCTCTGGGCTAGTTAGTGTATTAGGCTACACCCCCTGGGATAGAAAACCGGCCTTTCAAAAGCAGTTCTCCTTGGTTATGGGTCAAAAAAATCAGCTCTGGTGGGACTTGCCGGCTATTGAATCTTTTATTCTGAATAAGGAAATCTATGAAGTTCCCGACGATAAGTACAAAAAGACCCTTGATGAGTTGGTTGAATTATTGGAAGTTGGGGAGTTTCTGAAAGTTCAGGTCAGAAAACTGTCTTTGGGCCAGAGAATGAAAATGGAATTAATTGCCGCCCTGATTCATTCGCCCAAAATTCTTTTTCTGGATGAGCCGACGATTGGGTTAGACGTAGTCATGCAAAAAAAGATGCGCGACTTTATCAAACAATACAATCGGAAATATCAATCCACCATCATTCTCACTTCTCATTACATGGACGACGTTAAAGAACTGTGCGAGCGGGTGGTAATTATCGATCACGGTAAATTAATTTTTGACGGCAAATTAAACGACATCATCAAAAAATATGCCGACCACAAG
>MEXR01000010.1 GCA_001773775.1 Candidatus Amesbacteria bacterium RIFOXYB1_FULL_44_23
GATAATGTACATATGCCGTTCCCGATCCGCATCCGATATATATACCGGCCTGGAAATCCCCCGAAATACGCTTTTACCTAAGTACAACCCGGAAGTGGGAATTCCGGCCGGAGCCGGGGCACTTTTAGCCGATAGCCAATGCAAATGTGGGGTTTCAATGGTTTTGTTGGGAAAGTGAAACAGTGTCGCCAGCTCTTCCGAGTTCAGAATCGTCCAATCCTCATACCGAGTCATTGGTTGATATCTGTAAATAAAATCCATCATAAATAGTCCCTTAAATCTCACTTTTTTACCCTTAAATCCGTTCAAGTCGCCACTGTACTGTTCAAAAGCCGCCTTGATGTTAGCCAAATGAGCTTTGGCCGACTCTTTATTGGTTGACGATACGACAGCTCTGATTGTCACTCTAAATCCCGGCTTCCCGACTTTATTTTCCACCGCCTCCATGATTTTCGGATCCACTTTATAAGATGCCTTTTCCGGATTGGCCTCATTTTTCTTAGTTTTTCCAATCCAGGCCCTGCCTTTTCCTTTCCATTTAGAATCCGCAGGAGAAATCAGGATTTGCAAATGTGCCCCCTCACCATCGCCCATCTTAGCCAAAGCTGAAGTTAGTCCCGACATCGGATCAGTCGCCAGATTCTTATATGTCTGAATCGGATTGTATTCAGCGTTTCTTAAAACCAGCCAGGCAAACTCCACATTTCCTTCTTCGGAAAAAATAGTCGGCTCCTCCACCACTTTTATTTCCGCCCCAGGATATCCACCATGAATTTGTTTTTCCACCAAATCCCTCAATTTTTCCGGAAGCACGATATAAAACCTGATGTCCTCTTTCATGGACACTATTTCAAAACTCACATGCGGCTGAACCTGTAAAAAAGAAAACCACCCGAATGGTCCAAATCCCCCCTTTTTTATCGAATACAAACTTCCCATAATTTGCTCCATGGCATCAATCTTTATTTCGTTATCCCGCGGCACCGACACCTGAACACACACCATCTGTAAACTTTTCTCCTCCCGATCTTTATGCCTATACCACAATACCCAGGCGTAGATCAACGCCCCCACGATTACAAACGGAGAAATAATCAAAAGAATTATTCCGATTATCTCCCACGCCAATAACCCCAAATTTAAATCGGTAACCATACCTTTATATTACAACGAGTTGCTACACTATTACTACGAGTCATTGGGCATTACTTTCTTATATTCGGCCCTACCCCTTAAGAGTTTGAACTGTCGCACGCACCATTCGGATAACCATCGTATGCTTTCCCACACTTTATGGTGCAATCCCTTCTCCACCTCATCTTCCGTCAGAGGTAGGGTTACCTTAACCGCAGTCGGATCAGCCGATTTCAGTAGTACCTGATGTGTGTAGTCATCCGTTATCGGAGCGATTTTGTCAGTCGCTTGTTCCACTTTTTCGATGTAGCCGGAAAGTTCAGGCTTCTTTTCCAATTCCGGAACTGTCACTATTTCCTGCATCGCTTCAGGCAGCTTACTTTTTGATGTCTCAGCCGTCGGCGGCTCAACTTCCACTCCCCCGCTTTTTCCGCCAAAAGTCCCTGCTATTGCTTCCAATTGCTCTTTAAACTTCCCCCCCTGTCCGTACATCGCCTGAAAACCACCGGCTTGTGAATTGCTGCCCGATTGTCCGGGATTGGTTGCCGAAGGCAACTGATTATCATTCGCAGGCGGTGTTTTTTGTTTAGGAAGCAGACCAGTAGTATCACCCATACTTCTATATTACCAATTCTCTAAAACAAATGTTAAATATCTGCACCAACCAAACTATTTCCAAATCTCTTCTTCCCTGCCGATTTTGTAATTCACCCACCGGGCCACTGTGAACAAGGCATCCGACAATCTGTTTAAATATTTGACTGCCGGATTTAGAGAATTATTTACAACCGTTAGCTGATAGTTGACCACTCTTCTTTCACATCTGCGGACAATTGCCCTGGCTACTTGTAAGTCGCCCATCGGATAGACAAAATTAGACAATCGCGGCAATTCCTTAGTCAATTTATCAATTAATACTTCTAATTTTCTCGTTTCATTAGGTCGTAATCTTTTTTTACTCCCGGCCAAAAATGAATCTATATCCATCAAGTTTCTCTGCATGTTTTTCAACTGCCCGGATAATTGAACTTGTTCAATTTTTGATAAACCGGAATATTCAGATGATTTAGCCCGACAAAAACCGATCCACGAATTCAATTCATCCACACTGCCCAGGGTCTCCACCAGCAGATCATTTTTACCCATCGGACCAGCCAAAGTGCTGGTTTTCCCCCCATCACCCTTTTTTGTATATATTGGCATAACTAGTGAAACAGTATACACTTATTTCTAGTCATGTCAGAGCACCTGTCCGTCTCTCAAAAGGCCTTCATCACCAATTCTCGTTGGCAGGTTCTCTTAGTTAAAAACCCCCTCTCCGACCCGTCTCACATCATTTGGGATTTACCAGGAAGTGACCTGAACTTCAGCCAAAGCTTAAGAGACAACCTGGTTCAGACCGTCCTTAAAGAAACCGGCTTAACCATCACCACCGTTTCCATTCCCCTAAACGTCACCACCTACCTGGATCTGGCCAACCGTCAAAACCAGGTAGTTCGCATTATTTACCTTTGTCTAGCCCAAGGAAGCCCAGTCCAAAGTAAAGAAATGCTCTGGATCGATCCGGCTCAATTTTTGCATTACCCCTTCCCAGATGAAGGCTATGCCAAAGCTTTCAAAAATTATCTGGCCCACTCCCGCCTGGCTTCTGAAGAATTTCTGGATCGGGGAATTCTGGAACACACCACCGATTACCTTCGCCAAAAACCACCCGCTCCACCCTTCTCCCCCTCCATCCCTCTGCCTTAACTTCTTTTAACCTGTTTATCAAACGCCAAAATTCGATAATCTTTTTCCCGCACTCCGTATTTCTCAAACACCTGCATCGCTGCACACTGCTTTCGTTCTGACCAGACCAACCCTAACTTATCAGCCATCTCTCTCACTTGCTTCCAATTTTTTGCTTCAATCTCCAAATAACTCGGAATCAGAGGCCAGGTATCAATATCCACCTCCGTCTCTTCCAACTCAAAATGCACCCGTCGCTTCTCTTCATCAAACTTAATCTCCATTCCCAACTTTAAAAGCAAGGTCGAAGTCCTTTCAAAATCGTCCACCACAATTTCCGTCTCCTCCATACCGGCATCCCCCGCCTCACTTATGCCAAATCTGCGCTTAAAGCTTAAAGTAATTTTATCGCCTTTATCTCTCAGTCTTAACCATGAACTGTCCGCATCCAGCGGCCAGCCAGGAAAATCAAATATTCTGTCTCTAAACACTCGATCATATTTTTTCATCGCTCCCAAAATTTTCAATTTTTGTTGCACTTCAGCAACATCAATGTCCAAAAACTTAACCTCAATCTCTTCCATCGTCCAATTTTACCCCTTTTCTTTCCTAATTCGACAGCCGCCAAAATAAGTAAGAAACATAATATAATCAGCCCATGCCTGAAGTTCTCCGTTTTGCCCAAAAAGGTTTAGTTCTTAGTCTTGACGGCCAGTCGCTGTTGGTCAGCAAATACTTAACTTCCAAATATCTCCCGACCAAACTTGAAAATAAGTTTTGCTTGCCCGGCGGCCAACTCGAATGGGGACAAAATCCGGACGAATCATTCATTTCCGAAATTCGTGAAGAAACGGGGATTACTGTTACTCCCTTACTGCCCTTTTACGTTTGGACTTGGGTTTATAATAAGGAAGACACTTCAAAACAAATTATTGCGATAGCCCGACTTGCTCTTTACGCATCCGGTCAAATTGTTCCTCCAGCCTCAGAAAAAGAAACAACTATCGATGTCGCCAGATGGATGCCTATAGCTGAAGTCAAAACAAAACTAAACAAGTTTGTTATCGACGAACAACCGGCTATCCAAAAATTCTTGGGGTACCAAGCCCATAACCCCTTCACCCCTATCTAGTGAACCAGCTTCACCACAAATCCGAAACGTTTTGCTCCTTCGACATTTTCTTCATCATCGTCCCAAAACTCAATTTCCCTTGGATTTTCAATCCCGATTTTTTTCATTATCTCCCTATAAAATTCCGGATCTGGCTTCTTACATCCTAATTTAAAAGAAGCAAAAACTCCATCAAACTCAGTACTCAAATTTAAATTATTCATCAGGTACTCCACTCGATATTGTTCGTTGTTTGTCGCGAGATAACATTTTATCCCCCCCAATCTCAACTCTCTCACCTTTTCCAATACTTCGTAGTTTATTTCCGCCTCACCTGAAAACCAAAAGTCTAGTATTGATTCCAAATTATCTTTTATTCCCCACAACTTCAAATATTTTGGTAATACCAACTTTAAATCCTTCTTACCCACCAGACACTCCTGAAACTCTCCTTTAAAAAATTTCAAAACCTCCCCTATCCCAACACCTCTAGATTCAGATAATCTGATACTAAACACCTTTGCTTTTTTTATTACCACCCCGTCAATATCAAACAATACAACTTTGGTCATTTTCACATTTTACTTCATTACCTTCTCAAATCTCTTCCTCTTTTTACCCTCAATCACAACCTCATCTTCCCACATTGTTCTTGGTCGTACCCAAAATTTAGTTTCACTTGCGTACAGTGGTTTATAAATTACCATTTCCTCCAACGTCTCAGAGTGTTTCCCAACTCCGACAACCTCATACAACTTTCCCGATTTGGTATGCCTGTATTTTCCTGTTTTAATCCCCGTTACCGTTTTTTCCATTGTCATTGGTGCTTAAACTGTTTAACTTTTCCAGTCTTTCTGTAGTCAACTCGTCAATGTCACAAGCTCCAGATACACAAGCCAGTTCTTGCGCCGCTTTTGTATAGTCTTCCTCTTCATATCGGTACAGTTTAGAAAAATCGATATTCGGAAACTTTGCTTTCAATACCTCATACTCCTCTCTGGTTATTTCCTGATAAGGCATTTGTGCATATTGAGCGTCAAAAGCTGGTAAAAAAGACATTCCGCCAACCAAATCCCGATGCTCCCACACCCACTTCACTACATCAATCACTTCATCAGGGTGATATGAAATTGTCACGCTGGGATTGTGTTCCGTCCAAAAAGTTTTACTTTGAAGCCAATATTCACATTGCTGCAAAGCAGTTCTGTTTTTTCTGGTAATCGCACCCTCCGGAGCCTTCACTGGAAAGTGAGCCACCCAGGTGTTGGCATTTTCCTTTGTTTGTCCGTTTTCCGGATCCATGGGTATCCCCGTATCTCTTAACACTTTGAATATAGGTGTGTGAGCTCCCACTCTCACATTTCTAATATAGAAAGGGGCGTACCTGGCATGAATTCCGGATGCACAGTCAAACAGTTGTGAGGAATTTCCCGATGGCTTGACACAGGTTACTGAAGCTGACTGATTGATCCCCAACATCTCGGCCACTTTCCTATTCGTCTCAATGGCTACCTGCCTTAATCTGTTTTGAACTGCTGCATCTTGAGCAACCAAGCTATCCATCTGCCCGTTAATGTCCACACCCAACAGTCTCTCGTCTTCACAATTTTGCCTCCAAATTGGCCTTAATCCAGGAAAATGAGTTGCCATTGACTGAATCGTTCCAATCCAGGCTGCAGCCTCCACCTTTTCCTTTAAGGTATCATATGTGTCTTCTTTTCTGGCAATGGCAATAGTCAAATTACAAAATTCAAATGGTCTTAAATTAATTTCCCCGCAGGGGTTACAGCCAAACTCTGCCGCTTTCCTTCGTTCTGGCCTCATAGCAATCGCTCCCTGTCGATTAAATATTCCTGGCTCTCCTCTTCCGCCGGATACCATCTCCATCATTTGTTGCACAATTTCCAACTGAGTCAAACCCCTTTCCGGCCAAACGACAGAGTTATTTGCGTTCCACCTTTGTGAATTATCCCTTTCAAAATCTCCACTTTTAGCCAATCGCATCTCGTTGTCGTCCCAATCAAACAACGAAATCATGGCTGTCCGCCTCATACCGCCCGAAACCGCAGCATTTCCTACTTCACACATAATATCGTGCGCATCAATCGGTCTTAAAAAACTTCCCTGTCTGGCCAGGATTCTGGCCCTGGCAAACTCGAGCATTTTTCTTAATGGTTCCGGCCCCGAAGCTCTACCTCCTTTAGTTTTCAAAATCGCTCCCGCCGGCCTTACCTGCGAAAAATCATATTTGACATCGGCCCCTTCAAACCACAATGACAAGCCCAATCTCACCGATTCCGCCCACCCCTCAGTAGTGTCCGGAACCACATATGTCATCGGAATCGAATTTATCTGCCTTTTAACCCGGGGCAAGTTCTCCACATATTTTCCTTCTACTGAAAATCCCACACCGCACCCGTTCATGGAAATAATCAGTCCTTCAACAAAAGCATCAATACTATCCACCGGAAGATATGAACAATTATAAATTGCTATGTTGTTTCGTCGGGCAGCTGATCCAGCCATTGCTAGCAGTCGCATGGAAGGTGTAGCTTTCATTTCCAATATCATCCTTCGGATCCATTGGTATTTTTCTGCTGGCAATTTATCCTTTGACAGCTCTTTCAAAAAAGAAACTGCTCTATCCACAGTCTCCACCCAAGTTTCCCTTCTTCCTAAATCGTAATTGAACCTCGAATACTTATCAAAAAACTGAAACTTTTGCAGTTGTGTCGGAAAATACTTATCTGACTCCTCAAACGCCTGTTTGACATCAGCTGGAATCGGTCTTTCATTGCGAATTTTTGTGTGCTCCGCTCTGTATAAAATATAATGCTTTGCCGCTTCAAACTCCCCCGCCGCCTGCAACACCAACTCCACGATGTCTTGCACTTGCTCAACTGTTGGCACTTTATATTTTGCCACCACTGCATTTACCACCTGTCCAACTAATGTTTTAATTGGCACTTTGGGTTCTGCGTTAAAACTGGCAAAGCACTTCTGTATCGCGTTTCCGATTTTCTCCGGATTGAACTCCTGTTCTCTACCATCACGTTTAATAATCACTAATGGTGTTTTTATCTTCAACATTGTCCCGGTCTCAACATGCCCGTTAGCCTTCACTGGCCTGCCTCGTTTTCTCTTCTCCACTTGTATTTGTTGTAAACTTAAATCACTCATCTTTAGTTGGTAACTTTTTCAATTAACTTCTCAAACTCCGCCACATCGGACAACTCCAAATACACACTGGCAAATCTTAACCAAGCCACCTTATCAATATTCCTCAGTTTCTTAAGTACCATCTTTCCTATTACTTTAGACGCTACTTCCGAAACCTCTTTTCTTCTGACTTCTCTTTCTACTTCATCCGCCAGTTGAGTCACTTGATCTATCGACACCGGTCTTTTATCAAAAGACTTAATTACCCCCCGCACAATCTTTTCCCGGTCAAACGGTTGTCTGCTCCCATCTCTTTTCACCACAAATACGGTCGGTCCTTCGATTCTTTCAAAAGTCGTAAATCGCTTCTGACATTTAGCACACTCCCGCCTTCTTCTTAAAGACTGGCCGTCTTCGGCCACTCTGGATTCTAAAACACTCGTGTCTTGGTTAGCGCAAAAAGGACATTTCATTTTTTTTGTTTTACTCACTAACTGTAGTGGTGTCGACTACACTAAAACACTAGACAACCCCAGTCAACTATCAACATCTGCATCAAAAACTATCACCGACCGTGATCTACCTTGCTTCCCTTAATACCTGATCAATCCGCTGTTTGAGTACCTCAGCCAAAGCCTGCGAAACGATCAACGACTCCCTTTCCCACTCACTAACCTTCATTTGCGCATCTGCAATCACTTCAATATGTTTCGGCAAAGCCTTAGACAGCTCGATTGCTACGCTCTTTACGTCCTTCCCGCTCTTCATTTCTTTCTCTACTCTTACTACCGCACTTTCCATATATTTCTCGGCTTTAGTAATTGTTGTCACTCCCAGTTCCGACTTTCCCCCCTCAATCAAAACCACTCCAGCATTTACCCGTTTATCGGCAAATAGCAGCTCCTTTCTAGCTTTTCCTTCAGCCGTCCACGTCAACCACAACGTAACTCTGTCTCTCGCCGCCTTCAGTTTATAAAGTGGACTGTCCGGCAAAAGCCCGGGATAAGGCAAATAGTACTCAATCTTGGGTTTTGCCTCAACACTAGCTACCACCATGCTATCCAGAGGTTCAGTATTTGGCCTCACTCTAACCGGATCCGACGCAGCCAAAATTGACATCACCAAAATTGCTCCCCCAAAGATTACCGCGGCCGAACTTGCCAAAATTCTAATTACAACTCTTTTCCACACAGACAGGCCAATTTGTTCGTTTCCGAACAAACTCGTTGTTTTTGCCACTGATACTAACGTGGGCGTACCCATTGGGTACAAGTAAGTATGACACACTGTGTCAAACTCTTCAATTTTTAGCTTCTCGGTAGACCAAATATTCTCACCGTTTTTTCCATCACAGAAGCCACCTCTTCCACTAATTCCTTCGCTTCTAAAAGTCCTACCGCCTCCTGATGGTATGGAAAATAATGAAAAGTTCTGTTTCGAGCTTTTTTCCACACTTCCCACATCGCCATCGGTAACTCTTCTCCCTTGCAGTATTCTACCAATTTGCCATACACCCACCCCACCCGATATCTTTTGGGTAATGTAGGTGATAGCGCCCGACCAATTCTGAAATGTTCACCCGAAAACTGTGCCCGGTTAATTAACCCCAAGTCTAAAAACACTTTCTTTAAAAAACCCTCGTATGCCTTAGCTGCTGAAAACACAGTAAAGGCATAATCGTGGTACACTTCCCCTCCCTCATTAGAAAGCCGCCTATTCTCAACGCTTATTAAGTCTTTACTCTGTCGCATTAGATCTCTTAAAGAATCATCCAGATATTTCCACCAATTTGATTGCTCCCAATTTTCCATAGACGGCATTCATTGTATAATTTTCCCGTCTTACTTTGCAATCACATGAGCGAACGGCGCACCGAATTATCGACCATTCCAGAACTAGCCGAAGGCGCATTTGAGTACTTTTTTGAAACATTGATCTGCCGCCTTCCGCCAAGAGAGCAAAATCGCTTCTGGACCGGCTTTGTAAAACCCAAAATGGGGGCAACCCAAAGCGCACATCAGATACGACCGATTGAACCAGTTTCGAATTCCTCCACTGGTCGCAGACCAGCCAAAAAGCTTACTTAACTTAACCCACGCTCCTCACGGCTTCTGATTTTCTGAATAAAGATCAACTTCCTATTTCCAAATTCCGAAGTATCCACCAATTACCATCAAAATAGACAGCCCCAACCAGCCCAGAATAAATGCCACTACCCCCTTAAGTATCCAATCCAGTACTTTCTCCTCTTGCGGATCTAAACCTGCTTCTTCCGATTCAATCGCCACCACCGGCGCTGCCACTTCAACTGCCGCAACCACTTTCGGTTTTGACTTTGACTTAGACTGTTTTGCCGCCATGACACAATAAATATACCTCCGCACGCGGTATAATGCAAATCATGCGCAAAAGACCGGTTCGCAAATCAAAAAACCGCCTTCAACTAGCTAAGGTTATTCATTATATTCGTCAAAAAATTGCAGCTTTCCCTCACCGTCTCAAGCCACTAATTCATAAGACCAGCTTCAAGTGGGCTATCGCCGTTACAACTCTCGTCTTTATTCTCATCAATGTATACATTTTTTGGGGTTTGCCCAATCCCGGCAATCTCACTTCCCGCCCCGCAGTTGCTTCCACCAAACTTTTAGATCGAAACGGCAAGTTAATCTATGAAATTTTTGCCGATCAAAGGCGTACTCCCATTACCTTATCCTCTCTCCCTCAATACGTCTGGCAAGCCACTTTGGCCGCCGAAGACAAAGACTTCTATAAGCACGGTGGCTTTTCCCTACGCGGTATTACCCGGGCCTTTTTCAAAACCTTCTTCGGACAACGCCTGGAGGGCGGATCCACCATCACTCAACAACTGGTCAAAAAAGCCTTGTTATCTGACGAAAGAACCGTCAGGCGCAAAATTCGTGAATTCGTATTAAGTGTGGCCGTTGAAGCTCTTTATTCCAAAGATCAAATCCTGGAAATGTACTTAAACCAGGTTCCCTACGGGGGCACCGCATATGGACTTGAATCAGCCGCCCAAACCTACTTTGGCAAATCCGCAACCCAACTGGATCTGGCCGAGTCCGCCCTGTTGGCTGGACTGCCCCAAGCCCCCAGTTACTACTCTCCCTTCGGTTCCTACCCCGAAGCAGCCAAAGATCGCCAGCAATTGGTTCTGACCTTGATGAAAGAAAATGACTTCATCAGTGAACAGGAATTTTCCAGCGCCTCTGCCCAAACATTGAAATACTCTCCCCCTCCTTCGATCCAAGCGCCGCATTTCTCTCTTTGGGTTAAAGACCAGCTCATCAAAAAATATACCCTCCCGGTAGTTGAAGAGGGCGGTCTGGTAGTTACCACCACTCTTGACCT
The DNA here is from genome assembly GCA_001773775.1 of Candidatus Amesbacteria bacterium RIFOXYB1_FULL_44_23. Lineage (GTDB taxonomy): Bacteria > Patescibacteriota > Microgenomatia > CAZETR01 > Amesbacteraceae > MEXR01. The sequence continues at coordinate 10,502 of MEXR01000010.1, forward strand.
TGATCTTCAAAACTTTGCCCAAGATACAGTTGCCTCCGAAACCGCTAAACTGCTAAAAGAAAAGGTAGGCAACGGAGCAGCCCTGGTCACTCGTCCTGGTACCGGAGAAATTCTTGCCATGGTTGGTTCCCGCGATTATTTTGACAGCGAACACGACGGTAACGTCAATGTAGTTTTAGCCAAAAGACAGCCAGGCAGCGCCATTAAACCCATCAATTACGCCATCGGTATTGAACATCGACTCATCACCGCCGCCACTGTTTTATCAGATAAACCTACTTGTTTTTCCCAACCCAAACAAAAAGTTTACTGTCCGGAAAATTACGACGTGCAGTTTCACGGTCCCACTCAGGTTCGTTTTGCCTTAGGCAATTCTTTTAATATCCCTGCCGTCAAAGCTCTGGTTATCAACGGGCTTAGCAATTTCATCGCCACTTCCTCAGCTTTTGGCATTAATACCTGGCAAAACCCAGATCAGTATGGTCCTTCTTTAACTCTCGGCGGAGGCGAAGTTACCATGTACGATCTATCTACCGCCTACGGCGTTCTGGCCAATCTCGGTCGTCGGATTAACTTAAACCCCATTCTTGAGGTTCGCGACCGGAACGGTCAAATACTTGATTCTGTCAAAGCTAAAGAAATCCCGTCAGATGAGATAAGTGAATTATCACCCTACTCTTATTTTATTTCTCACAACACCTATTATTCGATTCAATCTCCACCGGACATGCGGGTTATCTCCCCCGGTACGGCTTTTATAATTTCCCACATCCTCTATGATAATGGCGCCAGATCGGCCACTTTTGGCCAATCCTCATATTTAAACATCAAAGGCCATCCCGAGGTTTCAGTCAAAACCGGAACCACCAACGACAAACGGGACAATTGGACAGTCGGCTACAACCCCGACATCTTAACAGCAGTTTGGGTTGGCAATAACGACAATTCCACCATGAGCCACGTCGCCTCAGGTGTTACTGGCGCTTCTCCCATCTGGAATAAAATCACCACCTACGCCCTAAGAACTTTGCCCCAACATTGGCCCGCTCAGCCTGTCGAGGTCACCGGCACCCTCGTCTGTTCACTTTCTGGGTTAAAAGCCCCCGACGCTCCTCCGGCTGAATGCCAACCTCGCTATGAATATTTTCTCTCCGGAACCATTCCTCCCACCGACTCCGGAGTCCGACGAGACATTCCCATTTTTCGTCCCACCAACGCTCCGGCAACCAAAAAACAGCTCACGGAAAGCCCGGATCAAATAGAAATTCAAAACCACTCTGTACTGATAGACCCCCTAAACACCATCCTCTGCTTGGACTGTGCCGGAGGTTACGGCGAACCAGATGCCATCAGTATCGACAAAACCGGCAAGGCAATCCCCCTCCCCCTGTAATATAATCGGCGGCAAATGTCCCTCAAAGAATTTCTTAAATCGGTTTATCCTGTCGTCTACTTTCTCGGACACCTACCCAAAAAGGCTATTCGCTATCCCCTCATTGCTTCATTCTGGGGAACTTTTTTTGCCTTAGTCTCTTTTTATACTTTTATTCTTAATGATTTACCATCACCCTCATCCTTATCGACTGTTTTTGTTCCCCTAACTACCCACATCAGGGATCGCCAAGGCAACGAACTCTACAAAATTTATCGAAACCAGAACCGCACCCTGGTTAAACTGTCCGACCTGCCCCCGTATGTTCTGCAGTCTGTTATCGCCATCGAAGACAAAGGTTTCTATTCCCATCGGGGATTTTCTCTAATGGGCATTCTCCGTGCTCTAGTAAGCAACATAAAATGTTCCGTCATAAATACCCAGTGTGCCACCTCTATCCAGGGCGGTAGCACAATTACCCAACAGCTTGTCAAAACCTCTCTTCTCTCCCCGGAAAGAACCTTAAGAAGAAAACTTCGGGAATTAGTTCTTTCTTTGGCTGTAGAAATTATCTACACCAAAAATCAAATTTTGGAAATGTATCTAAATCGGGTGAATTTCGGCGGTGCCGCCTATGGTATTGAAGAAGCCGCCCAAACATACTTCGGCAAAAATGCTGCCAAGCTTTCCCTTGCCGAAGCTACTCTTTTATCCGGCCTGCCGGCGTCACCCACTACATATTCCCCTTTTGGGGTCCACCCGGAAACAGCTAAAGAAAGACAAAAGGAAGTTCTAAGACAAATGGTATCGGCCAATTTTCTTACCTGGGACCAGGCCGCCAGCATTTCCGCTACCGATCTTGTCTTTCGTCATCCCGAAACCGACATCCAAGCTCCGCATTTTGTTATGTACGTCAAAGACCTACTGGCTACTAAGTACGGAATAGACATGGTCGAATCAGGAGGACTGGAAGTCACCACCTCTCTTGACCTGCCAACCCAACTGGCTGCCGAAGAAATTGTTGCCGCAGAAATAGCCAAAATTAAAAGGCTGAACATTGGAAATGGCGCCGTTTTAATTACCAAGCCGAGCACTGGAGAAATATTAGCCATGGTGGGATCAAAAAATTATTTTGACCTGGATAACGACGGCAACGTCAATGTCACTTTAAGTTCTCGCCAGCCGGGCAGCGCCATTAAACCTATAAATTACGCCCTGGCCTTTCAAAAAGGTTTTACTCCAGCAAGCTTAATTGATGATTCCCCCATCACCTATAGAGTCCCCGGGCAACCTCCGTACTCCCCCATCAATTACGATCGCCGTTATCATGGCAAAGTATCCCTAAGAACGGCTCTGGCTTCATCATTTAACATTCCCGCTGTCAAACTGCTATCAGCCAACGGTGTGGAAAATCTCGTCACTCTCGGAAAAACTATGGGTATCACCACCTGGTCTGATTCCTCGCGATTCGGCCTGTCTCTGACATTGGGTGGAGGTGAAATTAAGATGACGGATTTGGCCGTGGCCTACGGCGTATTTGCTAACTCGGGTTATAAAGTTTCCTTAAACCCCATTCTCGAAGTTAAAGACTCCAAAGGTAATATTTTAGAAAAATTTGTCTGCTGCAATAAAACTCAAGTCTTAGACTCCCAAATCGCTTTCCTCATCTCGGACATTCTCTCTGACAATCAAGCCCGCACCCCCACCTTCGGCCCCAGATCTCAGCTTTATATTCCGGGTTCTGCCATTGCTGTTAAAACCGGCACCACCAATAACCTTCGCGACAACTGGACCATTGGTTATTCCCCCGACTTTCTGGTGGCCTCTTGGGTCGGCAATAACGATAATTCCCCCATGAGTTATGTCGCTTCTGGTGTTACCGGAGCCTCACCAATTTGGAGGAGGATTACCGACCTATTGTTAAAACAATTTCCCTCCGCCGGATTCACTCCCCCTGAACAACTGCTTAAAATTTCAGTTTGTGCTCTCACCGGCCAGCTTCCCTGTTCCGCCTGTCCCACTAAAACCGAATATTTCGTCCCCGGCACCCAGCCAAAAGTAGCTTGTGATAACGAAGCCATTAAAAACCTCCTGGCTCCCAAACCTGAAACCGGACCGCGTGATACAATTTTAGAAGGCATCTGGACCGTCCGCCGCTAAACAAGCTATGAATCCCAATTTCAAAAACACCCAACTTCTCATCATCATCCTGCTAATTCTTGTCGCCACCATACTATTTGTAAAAGTAACCGGCCGGCCTTTAATTTAACCCTATTTCCATAATTACTTGCAGGTAGTACGATAGTCTTACCCAAGATATGTCTTCACCCAAAATTAGCGTCGTTATTCCCACCTTCAACGAAGCTAAATACTTACCCCCCTGTATCGCCGCCATCAAATCCCAAACTTTTACCGATTTTGAAGTTATTGCCTTGGATAAAAGCAGTACCGACGCCACCATCAAAATGTGCCAAGGTGCCGGCTGGAAAATTGTCGATCAGAAATCCAAAATCGGTATCTCAGCCGCTCGGGCTGAAGGTTTTTCCCATGCCAAAGCTGATATTATCGCCAGTACCAACGCCGACACCGCCGTTTGTTCTGACTGGCTCGAAAAAATAGCCCAAGCCTTTGCCGACCCATCAGTCGTTTGTATTTGTGGTCCGGTTTATTTTCTCGAAGGCAAAACTCAAATCTTTTACAAATTCATGGGCTACCTCAGTTACTTGATTTTTTCCCTCAACCATCTGCTGGGTAACAACTACATGATCGGAGAAAACTTTGCCGTCAGAAGGTCTGCCTATGACAAGATCGGCGGATTCAATCCTTCATTAATAACCGCCGAGGACGTTGACCTGGGATATCGTATCCAAAAGGTCGGCAAGTGCCTTTATGATCCTAAATTAGTGGCCTTAACCAGCAACCGCAGACTAGCTCACGAAAAATTGGGATTCTTTACTCATCACATCGCCAACTTTATCCGTTTCAAGCTCACCGGCGTTGCCAGTACCAACTTCAAACCCGTTCGTTAACTTCACTTTACCACCAGTTTTTCATACAGATCCATCGTCTTTTTCATCACTCCTTCGATATCATGACCTTCCGCAGTTTTTCTGGCTAACACTCCCATTCTTTTTCTTAACTGTTCGTCTTGTAATACTTTTACTAATCCCTCAGCCATGCTCTTTTCATCCCCTGCCGCCACTAAAAAACCATTCTCATCGGATTTAATCAAGTCTGGTAAGGCATAAGCCGCAACTCCCACCACCGGCAGGCCGCAAGCCATGGCCTCAAGTACCACCAGTCCCTGTGTCTCCATGGTTGAAGCCGTTACGAACACATCCGAATCCCTGTACACCCACCCCAAATTATCTCTTTTTACCATTCCCAAAAACCTCACTTTTTT
>MEXR01000011.1 GCA_001773775.1 Candidatus Amesbacteria bacterium RIFOXYB1_FULL_44_23
GAATTTACGAATAATGTGGGAGGGGCAGTGATCACTAATAAAATGAATCTTCATTAACACTAAGTCCAAATAATAACTGTGAAAGCGGTTAGTAATTTTATGTAAGGTTTCAGAAGCAGATAACTTGCGACCATTTTTATCGACAACCGAAATTCCTTGCGAGATGATTTTGAAGTTGCGCATTTAGGTAATTCTAAAACTCTTGTGAAGCGAAAGCAAAACTTATTGAGGATTCCGGATATCAATAGTGAGGAAACTCCTGATGTAATTGTGCGTCAAAGACAATTACTCGCTGACCCTTTTTTAATTCCCCTGTATTTAAGCGTTTTTTTTGGCCACGAACAATCACCTCACCAGGCTGGGTTACGGCTCCAATTTTTGGTAATTGTCCAATAGGAGACTCCGCAAGGCCAAGTAAATAGTTTGATAGGGAAGCTGGAAGCAAAGTTTCCATATTGGCTGTATTCTAACTCCTCCGGTGGCCGAGCGCAAAAAGAGATTTAATCCCCTCTTTGAGAACTGGCAGGGGGGAATCCAGAGAAATGGCAACCAGGCCTTTGGAAATATATTGCATATTACGCTTAGCAAAGTCGCGATAGTTTGAAATCATAGCGAAAATATCAGTAAATTTGGCCTGCTGAAAACGAAGTTGTTCTTCCCAGTGGTAATAGTTCTCTTTTTCGCCTCGCCAATTGACTATTTGGAATTCGGGAGTGAATAAGAGCGGATAAATTTTTGGGGTCAAAATCAATGTGTTTTTATCAGTTTCAAATAACCACTGATGGTGAGGCAAGCCCGGACAACGCCTGGCACCGGTCCCCCATTGAGTGAGATTAAACGGGCCAAAAGTAATATCCTCGCCCCGGCTGGGTGTGATAATCAGCCCCCTTTTGGCAACCCGGCTCATTTCCATCAAGATCCGAGTGGGATAGTACAAATCCTCCAAAGTGTGAGAGCAGTAACAAAAATCAAAATATTTATCCGGAAAAGGCAAATCGTCGTTCTCTATATCCATGCGGACAAATTTTTTAGCTTTAAGTGGCGATGGATGGTAGGGGGAATCTTGAGGGTGAACTAAATCCACTAAAGTATCTACTTTAATTTCTTGAAGTTGTTTTAAAGACCCTCCTACATCCAGCAACTTAGTTGAATGTGTGATTTTAAATTTTTCAGCAATCTCCGATTCTGTCATAGCTGCTCTAAAACCATAATAGTTTTTTTAGCGGTGATTTGCCAGTCAAATTGTTTTGCTCTCTGAAGCCCCAGCTTTATCAGTTTGTCTCTTTCACTACCCAAGGCTTTTTTTATGCCGTTAACAATTGAGTCAATATCGTAGGGGTCGATATACACTACCGCCTCCCCTGCCACTTCGGGAAGATTGGCCACATTGGAAACCACAACCGGGGTACCGCAGGCCATGGCCTCAATGGCCGGCAGGGCAAAGCCTTCATGAAAACTGGGGAGTACAAACACCTGAGCCATGGACATTAAAACCGGATTGTCGGCCTGAGAAACATAGTCGGTGAAGATAACTTGTTGTTCCAGATGCAGTTCTTTAACCAGTTTAAATATCTGGTCATACATCCAGGCTTTTTTTCCGGCGATGACTAATTGATAATCGGGTAAATTTAGTTTCGAAAATGCTTCAACCAAACCCTCTACATTTTTGCTGGGCTTGAGACTGCTTAAAAACAAGATATAGGGTTTAGTAATATGGTATTTGTCCAAGACTTTCTGGTCGGTAACTGGCCGAAAACTTTTTTTGTCAAAACCGAGGTAAGTGACAATTACGTCGCTTTCGTCTTTGTGGTAAAACTTCAGAATGTCTGACTTGGTATATTCTGAAATAGCCAGAATTTTTTTGGCATTTTTAACCGAATAGGCCGTCCAGGACCTGAGTTGATTTAGGTCTTTGGCGGTAAATTGCTGCGGATATGTTAAAAAGCCCAGATCCATAACTGATATCACGGTGGGGATTGGGGAAAATCTGGGTGCATAGTGAGTCAAACTGAGGAAAACATCGGGCCTGGGGGAATGAAACCACAGATCAAAAGGCAACCTGGTTTGAGTCCACAATTTCGGAAAATGAATCACCCGATATACCCAATTTTCACTTTCAGCAGGCAGGTCGGACAAAGGTGGATTTTTTAGATAAATGACAAATTTATGCTGAGATTTTATGTTTTTCAGCGCGGCAAGAAGATGAAAAGCGTACATGTTAACGCCGACCCTTCGGGCCACATTGGCTTCGTTACCGTCGATGCCTATGAGCATATTTGATCGTAAATCATTAATGTATCCTTGGCCGCTTTATCCCAACTGAATTTGGTAAGTTGTTTGTGGCCCAGCTTAACAAACTTGTCCCGATTTTTAATAGCTAGAGCCAGCCCGTGAGCAATTTGTTCGGAAGATTTGGGATCAACGAGCACCGCTGCCTCACCGGCGACTTCAGGCATTGAGGAACAGTTTGAGGTAACTACGGGTACTTGCTGATAAAAGGCATTGAGAATAGGCAGGCCAAAGCCTTCATGTAGGGATGGGTAAGCAAACACCTGGCAGCCGGCTAAAAGAGCGGCGGTTTGGTGGTTTGGCAGAAACCCGGTAAAAATAACCGAGTCGGAAACCGGAATATCGGTAATGCCCCAGCCGTGGCCGCCGACAATGACTAATTTTTCCGGCAGTCGTAGTTTGTCCTTGTATTCCAAATAAGCTTCTACCAATTTAGAGATGTTTTTTCGAGGCTGAGGAGTACCGATGGCCAATACGTAATCATCAAGGCCATAAGTTTTTTTAACCTGGGCAATCTCTACTTCAGTGGGACGAATTTTAAATCTCTCAGGCAACGCCTCAGGGATAACGGCTATCCGATCCGGTTTAACTTTGAAAATGTCCATTAACTCATTGGCCGTACTTTGGGAAACACAAATTATTTTGGCAGTTTCTTTTAAAACCCAGTTCATGCGGGCGGCATGCACTGCGGAAATATTTCTTAATAATCCGCTTTTCATTTCGTCGGGGTACAAAAAGGGCGACAGATCGTGAACCGTGGTAACTTTAGGAGCAACGCTGGGAGGCTCTACCCAATCGGAAGAGTGAAAAACATCTACCGGACCGATAAAAGTTTCGATGTTGACGGCATGAAGATAGTTCCACAAAAGATGTAAGAATGTGGGCGGTAAATTGAATGTGCGGGCCGTGGGAAAAATGGCTTTGATATCCGCTGATCTTCTGAGTGATGAGCCAAAAAGAACGTAAGAGTTAGACGGATCAACCCGGATTAGGCCGTGAACCAGGTTAATCGTGTAGTCAGATACTCCGGTGCCAAAGATAGCTTGAGAGACGTCGATGCCTATTTTCATAAATGTTGATATATAAGATGGCCGGCCACTGTAGCCTGGACTTGATAATTTTGCTGCATATATTCTACCAATCGCGGAGCGGTTGTGAAAATGCTTAAGTTGTCTACCCGACTTTGGGGGTTAAAAATGATGAAATCCGGGGGAGAGGTTTTTAAAATTTCCAGCTGTTTTGATTCAAGAAGCGAAAATAACCAGGGAAGCGGAAAAAAGAAAAACCTACCCGGAGGAACTTGTGAAGCCTGCGAGTAAACAAGCGGACTGGTACCGAGAGCAAAAACCGTTTTACCCGACTCGGATAACTGCGAGACTTTTTGATACAGGAGCTGATCAGACTTACTGAAATTTATAAATGATGATGAAGGGTGGGATCTGAAAATAAAAAACCCGACCCATAAAAGTGAAAGACCCAAAATGGGAACCCAAACAAAGGTATTTCTTCTAGCTGCCAGCACTATCAGCAAACAAAAAAACGGCACGGCGGATTGAAAATGTTCTAGACCAAATCGGCTAAATCCGGGAAGGGCTAGGATTATTATGAGAATGGCTAACTTAATGCCAAATTCGGATTTAGTTTTAAGAACAGTCCAGGCAGAAGTGAGAAATAAAGTAACTGGAAGACTTATTTTTAGCCAGTCTGACACAGCTGGCGGCCGGTAGGCAGCAGCAGGGTAATGGTTAAGATTGAAGGTAAAATTCCACCACACAAAGTCGGATAAAGCTCCAAGACTGTAAAAGTACCATCCCAGCAAAAGAATCAGAATTGCCGTGGGTAGCCAAAAAGGTACTAACTGAAGCGGTTTTTTAAGTAAATACAGACTTAAAAATATAATTGGCAAAACAGCTGTTTGCTTGAATAAAATAGCTAAGGCAAAAAATAATCCTGACAGCAGAAAACGTTTTTTTTCAAACAGGATCAGCCCGGGCAACATAAACAGAGGTAAGATGGCCTCAATCCAAAAAACCGACCCGGAAAAAAATAACTGCCAGAGCGAATAAAGAAATACAACCTGGGATAGAGATGCCCCGTTTATTGATTTGAAACGAGACAGTTTAGCCAACAAAACTGAGGTCAGGATGATGGTTAACAAAAGCAAAAGTTTAAAACTTAGCGGATCTACAAAACCCAATGTAAAAAAGTTCACCGGTAGGAAAAAAAGACCCGGGAAATGGTGGTCGGTAATTTGCTGATATGGAATCAGGCCCTTACTTAACAGATATGGATATACGTAAAACTCTGCCGGGGAAACGAAATCCAAGATCCAATACACGCCGACGTGTATCAGCTGAAAAATCGGAATCATGGGTTTTTATTAAATAAATGTATCAGCCCCACGCCTTCAAAATTGATGGTTTTGTCCTTGGAAAAACCCTGGTCGACCAGCGTCTGATCAACCTGGCGCCGGGGGTCGGTTAATTCCCCAAGGTAATCAAAAAGATAAACTGAGGTAATCTGACTGTTACTTAGATCTGACATGACACTAGCCACCTGCCCAGCTTGGGCCGGAAAGGTGGGCACAGCAGCCAGAACTGGCAATTGGGGAGCGTACCAATCAAACGGGGAAAACTTTCCGGAAAACTTGACCACAGTTTGAACTGAAGCCGAGGATTTGGCGGATAAATACTCCAAGGACTGACGCCATTGTTCCCGCTGCAACCTGGGGCGGGTAAAATAGCTGACATTACCTACCAGAGCAATGTAAATCATGAAAGTGAGAAACAGCTTAGGAAAGCGTTGACAAGCCTGAACAGACAAAATTACCAATCCGGGGATTATGTAGATGACTCTAAAAGGCTGGTTTTGGGGAAAGACTACAGAAAAAACAATCATCGACAGAACAGGAACCAGAATCCAGTTGAAAATAAAATCCCTATTTTGTTTGGCTAACTTAAATGAAGCAAATACACAGGCTAAAACGAAAGCTGCGTAGGGATAATAAATATATTTAGAAAGAAAAGTAATTCTCCCGGCCGTTAATTTAAAGAAGGTCAGCGGGACTATTTTAAAAGCTGAGACACTCAAAAGAGACCGCCATCCGGGCAAATAATTATCTATGTTGGTGCCGGCTTGAATTTGCCCCCACAATTGAGGCAGCCAGGGAGCGTATAACAAAAGCGATATCAGGAGTGAATAACCAAACGGGCGAAGGTTTTGACGTTTATAAAAAATCAGGTATGTGAATTGAGCGATGATTAAAAAAGCGCTCGAATAGTGAGTATAAATAAGCAGCAAGTTGATTAAAGTCAGCCACCGCCATTTATTAGTAAACAGATAATAAACAGCCAGGGTGCCTAAAAGTCCTAAGAGCGAATAGGTGCGGAATTCCTGTGAGTAATAGATGGCAAACGGATTAATGGCCAGAAGAAAGGCAGACAGATATCCAGCGTCGATAACCAGGGATTTTATTTTGATTTTGTCAGTGGTAAGCAACTTTTTCGATAACGCGTAAATGGCCCAGATGTTGGCGGTGCCAAAGAAAACCGGCAGCAGACGAAGGAAGAATTCCGACTTCCCTAATTGAAGCCAAAAATGGGCTAACAGGTAAAACAGGGGCGGGTGAAAGTCATTTTGGCGACCAGACCAAATCCATTCAACTGTCCGGGAAGACATTTGAGCCTGGGAGGCCTCATCCAGCCAGAAACTCTGATTAAGGTTGATCAATCTTAAGCCTAATCCCAGAATTAAGATGAAGATGAGAGGGATTTTTTTTGCCATACTTTAATCCAAACTGACAGGTGATAAATAACCATCAGGTAGCTTAGAAAAAAACCATGCCATCCATCTAAAAACCCAGTGTGCAGGACGTAGCGTCTAAGAAAATCTACCAGCGGAAGCAAAACGAATTTAATTAATGAAAAATCTGATTTTTGAGCAATAATTTCCTCAGCTTGTTTGGTTGAGTAGTCATTTTGCTTTTGCATAAACTGTTCTACTGTTTGGTAGTTGTAGTGAATTATCGGATCATAAAGTTTTTCAACAGCCGAATCAGTAACGATGGATTCATGCACCAGCCCCTGCCAACTGGCCCGAGTTTCATCGTACAACCGAATCAGTCCATTGGGATCCCAATTGGTGTAGTTAATTATTTTTTTAAAAATAATGTTTTTCCGGGGAATGCTGAAGGCCGCATACAATTGATTTTCCGGCAGGGATTTGATGGCGGTAACCAGTTCAGGGGTGGCCACTTCATCGGCGTCTAAAGAAAAAATCCATCGCCGGGACACCAAACTGGCTGC
>MEXR01000012.1 GCA_001773775.1 Candidatus Amesbacteria bacterium RIFOXYB1_FULL_44_23
TCGTCTCACTAAGTTTGCCATTTTTGCCTGGATATTTCTTTTTGTCTTTGCTTTCCCTGTCGCCGCCCAAGACAGCACTCAAATTTTTTGTATAGACGGCGATCCGCTATCTGGTATTAGAACTGCCATTGGTTGCATCAATGCCAGCAGTCCAGGAGGCCTGGTAAATCAGATCGTCAATTGGGTCTTGGGCATCGCCATCACGGCCACCCTGGTCTCTATTGTTTATTCCGGATTTCTGTATGTTACTTCTTCTGGAGATCAAAAAAAGGTTGTCCAAGCCAAGACCTTTCTCATATCATCCATCTCTGGGTTGGTAGTCATTGCCCTCGGTGTCGTTCTCCTCAATTTCATTGGTGTTAGAGTCCTTGGATTAGATCCCTGGGGTTTCAGGCTTTAACATGCAACTTATTAAATTATCTATAAAAACACTCAGTCAATGTATCTAGCCCAAGTGTCCGGGGTCACTTCCCCCAGTTCCATTTTTACCACCGCGCACCAACTCGCGCTGCCATCAACCATTGTTGGCCGCTCCCTTCTTTTCGCCATTGCCGCAGCCGGTTTGTTTTTCTTCTATCAACTTCTGGTCACCGGATTGGGCTTTATGAGTAGCGCCGGCGATGAAGCCCGCCTGGCTCAATTACAAAAACAGCTCACTAACGCCGCCCTCGGGCTATTCGTTGTTATCTGCGCCTTTTTTATTATGCAGATTCTCCAAACCATCACCGGTGCCAATCTTATTTAGACCAGTATGAATCAATATTTTTTATTGTCCCAAGCTCCAGTTGATCTTCGCGACGAACTTTTTTGGACTCACCCCAACATCTCCCCGGCCTTCAGATCCAACACCTCGGGTATCAGTAACATCATCGGTCTCTTTTTGCCCAACATCATCATCATGGCCGGTGTTTATTTCGTGGGTCTGATAGTCTACGGTGGCTATCAATTAATAGTCTATGGCGGCCAATACAACCCCGCCGGCCGCGTTCAGAAAGCCAAAAATTCCATTACCTACGGCCTTATTGGCCTGTTGCTTGTTATCTCAGCCTATTTTATACTGCAAATAGTCAGCACCATCACAGGCATAAACCTTATTAACCCACCTGTAACTTAACAAAAACATGAAGCTAGCTGGTGTCTTTGGCGACATACCCAGTCCCTTTACAGTCCTCGCTCCGGGGAGATATACAAATGCCGCAGGAGGTGGCCTCATCGAGATCATCAGCAGTCTTTATAAATTTTCCATTGTCATCGCTGGAATTTATACATTAATGAATTTAGTGCTAGCAGGTTACGGCTACATGAGCGCTGGTGGAGACGCCAAACTTGTTCAAAAATCTACCGAGCGTATTTGGCGCTCTGTGTTGGGCTTAACCGTCATTGTTGTTTCCTTGATTATTGCCGGCATTATTGGCTACATCCTTTTTGGGACTCAAAACTGGGATTTGTTAATTAACCCCAGAATCTACTAATTTCATGGCCCACCCATTACTTGCTCAAACAGACCTGGGAACCGTCATTAATGGAGTAGGACCCCTAGGGCAGGTGACATCGCTAACCACGGCCCTTATGGGAACCGAAACCGTCGTCTCCATGACTCTTGGGCTTCTCACTGTCATCGGTGGTTTATATTTTATGTTTCAATTAATTATCGCAGGCTATGGCTACATATCAGCCGGAGGCGACAAAGCCTTAGTTCAGACTGCTCAAAAAAAACTCACTAACAACTTTCTTGGCCTAACTGTCGTGGTCTTGTCGTATCTTATTGCTGGAATTGTTGGTCGCTTAGTAGGATTAGATATCATGCGTCTCTCTTTCTTATTAATGGGCATTCATCCATGAACAATTCCCCACTCGCTTTTATCGTCAACCCCGCCCTCAATGATATATTGGGCAATCAAACTGACACTGGATTTGCCAGAAGTTTGGGAGCTTTTTTCGGAAACCTACTCAACGTTGCTTTTGGCCTGGGTGGAGTATACTTCTTTTTCAACCTGCTTCGGGGAGGTTTCGAATACATTAATGCCGGTGGAGAAAAAGAGAAAATTCATCAAGCCTATGAACGTATTAAAAACTCCCTTCTTGGAATCGTAATTATTCTGTCTGCTTTTGTTTTTGTGTTTATTGTCGAAACACTCTTTGGCATTTCCATTAGAAGCTTTAATATTCCCAATATCATATGACCAAACTGCTCGCTCAAGGCGACGTCATCGACGTTTTCAATCGTAGTACCGACTATGATTTCATCAACGATCTTACCCCGTCGGATTATGTTATTACTGCCGGCTCGGTACTTCTCGGCATGTCCGGAGTTCTGGGTTTTATTTTCCTTCTTTGGGGCGGAGTTCAGTGGATTATGGCCGGAGGCGACAAGGACTCCGTTGAAAAGGCTCGCAAAAAAATCACCACGGCCCTCATTGGACTGGCGGTAGTCTTTTCTGTTTATGCATTCATGTATATAATAAGGACATTGTTTGGTACCCCCGCCGGATTTACTTTAGACCGGCTGGGCACCCCCTAACCATGAAACTGCTTGCTCAAGCCATAGGCATTACAACCGGCGACACCCGTTACGCCACCATTGAGTCGCTCCAGCCTCAGATGTTTGTTTCCACTCTCATCAACATGCTTCTTGGTTTAGCTGGTGTTGCCTCTTTTGTTTTCCTGCTTTGGGGTGGAGTTCAGTGGATTATGGCCGGAGGTGATAAAGATGCTTTAGATAAATCCAGAAAAAAATTAGTTGGTGCTCTCATTGGTCTGTCTCTGGTTTTTAGCAGCTATGCCATTCTTTATATCATCAGGGTTCTGTTTAACATTAATGTCATCGGCTGGACCTTAGATCAAATCCAATAGTTTCCATGTTCAACCTCCTTGCACAAATCCCCGACCCCATCAACATCGAAGCGGTCCCGGGATACCTCACCATTAAAGGTCTCCAGCCCCAAAACTACGTTCGCACTACCATTCGAGCCCTCTTGGCTCTGGGCGGAGTCGCTGCTTTTATATATCTGCTTTGGGGTGGAGTTCAGTGGATCATGGCCGGAGGCGATAAAGATGCCATCGACAAGGCTAGAAAAAAGGTTGTCGGAGCCTTAATTGGTCTTGCTATCGTCTTCTCCGCCTACGCCATAATGTACATTCTTGAAACCCTTTTTGGTGTCAGCATTGGCTACACTCTGGGCCCTGTTGGTACATAACATATGAACTCTCCCCGTCTTTTGGCTCAGCAAATAGGTGTCACCACCTCCAATCCGGAATTCGACACCATTCAAAATTTAACTCCGGCTCCGTTTTTATCCACTCTTATAAACCTCCTTCTGGGTTTTGCTGGGGTTGCTTCCTTTGTGTATTTACTTTGGGGAGGCATCCAATGGATTACTGCCGGTGGTGATAAAGACGCCTTGGACAAAGCCAGGAAAAAAATAGTCGCTGCCTTCATTGGTCTGGCAGTTGTATTTTCCTCATACGCAATGCTGTACATTGTCCGGGTTCTCTTTAACGTCAATTTGATCCAACTAGATCTGCGCACCATCGGTTCCGCTTCGTCCACCACTGGAACCACCATCCCGTCTGGAGGGCTCCCTTCTGCCACGTTAGGCAACGCCAACTGCCCATATTGCGGCTCAACCGGATGCGGAATTACTGGCAACATCTACTTAGGCGCGTCAGACATTCATTACATCTGTGACCCTAGTGGTTGGCAATCCACCGCCGCACCGGTAAATTCCACCACCTGCGGTACTTGCCCTTAATTTGTTTCCAATATAAACTAAAAACATGAACAACCTGCTGGCTGACACAATTAACCTTGTTAACACCACCGGTCCCTACCAAAACATCTACGGACTTCGCCCATCGGCCTACGTTCAAACCGGCATCAACATGATGCTGGGAGCCTCCGGAGTCTTAGCTTTTATTTATTTACTCATGGGAGGAATGCAATGGATCACTTCAAGCGGCGACAAAGATGCGGCTGAAAAGGCCCGCAAAAAAATCATGTATGCCCTGGTTGGTCTTTCCATTACATTTTCTTCATACGCCCTTCTTTACATTGTTCGGATTCTCTTTGGTGTCAACCTGGTTCAGGTGGTCATAAACAATATTGGAGCTCCGTAACTCCAGGCTTCTGGTAATTATGCTATAATTTCCTTGAAAGGCGGGTGATTTGATGATGTTTAAAACACTTTTGGCTCAAGGACTACCAGCTCCAGCTGCTGAACAAGCAGATGTTGCTGATATCGATGCAAGATTCCAGCCGTTGTTGGCTTACACTCCAGCCATGTTTTTGAGAACCCTCCTCAACATCCTTTTGGGTGCTGCTGGTGTGGTTTCTTTTATCTTCCTTCTATGGGGAGGATTGCAATGGATTATGGCCGGAGGCGATAAGGAAGGAACCGAAAAAGCCCGTAAAAAGATTACGGCCGCTTTGATCGGTCTCGCTATCGTCTTTTCCGCCTACGCACTGCTGTACATTCTCAGAGTCTTGTTCAATATCGATCTGATTCAGATCGATATCCGACAGATCGCATAAGCAGAAAGCTTTGCGTAATCGACAAACAGTCCCGGCACTTGTCGGGACTGTTTTTTTACCATATATTCATCTCATGGCCCGTCATCTAAAATTCCTGTCTGCGTTGGTTGTTGTTCTTTTTTTCCCAGTTTCAGCCCTGGCACAGTCAGCCAACCCAGCCAGTCCTGCCACTTTTCAGAATATAAACGACCTGGTCACCAATCTCCTCAACGTCTTTTTGGGATTTGTGGCAATTGCCGGTTTGGTGATGTTGGTCGTTGGAGGATTTATCTACTTGTCCGCAGGAGACGACAAAGCTCGTACTCAATCAGCACAAAAAACAATCACTTATTCTTTAGGTGGATTAATCCTCGCCCTTTCTTCGTGGATTCTTTTAAGACTTATTGCGGTTTTTCTTGGTATTGACATAGGTCTTTTTGATATCTGCATGACTCCAAGCTGTGCATAACCATCCCTGCCTGATGATAGAATAGTTTTAATGAAACAATTGTTTGTATTTTTTTTCATTCTGATCAGCGTCTCCGTCTCCCTTCCTCTTTCAACTCTTCACGCTCAAACACCCACCCTGGGTTTCTTCACCCGCTCCCCTTGGCCACATCCTTTCATTTACCCCTGTTCATCAACCACCGGATCCAGTCCCGAGTTTCATCCTTTGCGCCCCTACCCCGGCAATCCCTGTGATCCGTTAATTCCCCGAAAGGATCCTTGGGCAGAAGATGACGACAATTTAGACTATCTCACTCCTAATTGTGGCAAGTCCTTAAACGTCTCCGGTTTTATAACCAAACATAATGTGGTTGATATCTGCTACGCCGAAGCCCTTCCTAATCCCCTTCCCATTACCCCTTCTCAAATCGACCCCTTATTAATTGGCACAGGCCCCAACGAATCCCGATATTACATTTGTGACCCGGCCGTCAGCGGTCCCAATTGTATTCCCAACGCAATTTATTTCTTTAAAAAAATTAACTGGCAGATTACCTTCGATCTCAGAAACACTCAATTTCCGCTTCTGGGAAACACTCAACAGGCCTTCCCTGACTCAGTCAAAACAAACGCCTTTCTTAATTGGTACTTAAATGGAACCGTATACCAATCCGAAAAACTTCCTTTAAATGCCTTCGACCAGACGGATCGCTCCCGAATCATTAACCAAAGCGGCCCTTTAAACAAATTGACTCCCCTAGAAGTGCGAAACGACATGAAAACTACATTAGCCACCCATGGAGTAGGCAGCGCCTACCACAATTATCTAGTCGCCTGCCAAAAAGATATTGATTATACCTATGTCCTTAATATCCTCACTCAGGCCATTTCTTCTTCTGTTAGTAACCTCATTGACGCTGCTCGTATTGCATATATTTTACTTGCTCCGGACTGGACAATGATGGATGCAATGGGACGGGCCCTGGTTAAAGCCGCTCTTTTAATTCCCGATGGCCAGTTTGATGCCGCACATCTTCAAACCATCTTCTTAAGCGAAGGAATTACTTACTTTGCCGCCGCTTCTCACGCACAAGAGCTCAACGAGCTCATAGATGTCGGTCGAGACGTATTGGGAAGAATAGGCGTTTTACTCCAATTGCTACGCCTAGATGTCGCCGAATCGTGTTTAACCAGCAATGATCGGGTCAGGCTTGATGATATCAATCCCATCGATGACGACAGTAATGATTGGACTATGAAATACATCCCCTACTCTACTCTGGAAGATACCACCGGAGAATTCACCGTCAGCGTTATTCCCGACGTCCAGCCCACCAACATTGATGGCCGAATCGTTGCCATGAGCCTGACTTTCACTTCTCCCACCGATTCCAGACTATATTTTCCTCACGCCCGTTCAGCCATTGCCCTTTCGGAAATCATCAGTAGCTTTCATCAGCCAATTCTGACCCCCACTCCTGCCCTAGATTTCACCGATCCCAGCGTATTTGCCCAAAGGGTTACCCAGCATCAGGGTTTAGGCGATATTGAAGGGCACGAAGACCTTACTCCCATTCAAAGAGAATATAACAGTAACGGTATTTTAATTCGTAACACCGAGGTCAGACTTGGTTTTCAAGCCCCCCCCGCCCCCTACACCCCCGACGATGCCGTATGTAACATTCAGGAGTTCAGATCCAATCAGGGCG
>MEXR01000013.1 GCA_001773775.1 Candidatus Amesbacteria bacterium RIFOXYB1_FULL_44_23
CCTGCATATTGAGCCTCACTCCTGAATATAGTATTATCCGGCTGAAATGAAACTCTATTCCAAACAAACCCTGGCCACATTGGGCTTACTCCTTCTTTTTGTTTTTTACCTTAACTACAATCGTAGTCAAAGTCTTCCCTCCGGACTTTTAACTGAATCAGAACCCGTAACCGTCAACATTCCCACCACCACTCCCGAACCGTTTTTGGGTTATCCCAGTTTCGAAATTTCCACTACTAAAGGCAATTTCACCGTCCAGTTAAGACCCGATCTGGCCCCCGAATCCGTTTTTAATTTCCTTAAAAAGTGGTCTCAGGGTGATTGTAACGCCACTTCGTTTCACCGGGTTGAAGATTGGGTAGTTCAGGGCTGCGACCCTAAAGGAGACGGTACCGGAGGCCTAACCGAACTTCCCACTGAGGCCTCGGGAGAAAGTTTTACCAGAGGCAGCCTCGGTGTAGCCAGAAAGCCATACCCAAAAGACAAGTCTAACGACAGCCAATTCTTTATCGCTAAAAAGGACTCCCGGTTCTTAGACGGAGAATACACTTACTTAGGAAAAGTCGTCTCCGGCATGGAAGTGGTAGACACTTTAACTACAAATGATAAAGTTCAAAGCATCATTCCTTTAACCAAATAATTCATATGGCTACCAAAACCAACCCCGAAAACCTCATCCGCCACGAAAATGGCACCATCGAACTGAAAATCCGTATCAGCTGGCCGACTATCGAAGCCGCCTTCAAAAAAGAACTGGCCAAGGCTGCAGACCAGGTTGAAGTTCCGGGATTTCGAAAAGGCAAAGCCCCCAAAGACATGATTGATCCCAAAGTAGACCGGACAGCCGCTCTGTCTCAGGCCATTAACGTACTTCTGCCGGAAGCTTATTCCGAACTTGTCAAAAGCCACCAGCTTAAACCCATTCTTTACCCCCAAATCATCATCGACAAAGGCAAAGAAGGCGAAGACTGGGAATTTACCGCCACCACCTGTGAAGCTCCCACCGTCACCGTTCCTGAGTATAAAAAGGAAATTTCCAAGCTCAAAGCCGAAGAAGGTCAATCCAAACTGACCCCGATTATCGAATGGCTTCGGAAAAACTCCAAAGTTTCCGTGCCTCAACCTCTGGTTGAAGAGGAAGCAAATCATCGTCTGTCAGCCCTGGCCGAAAACCTGACTCAAATTGGTCTGGATATGACCAAATACCTGCAGACTAAAAAACTATCCGCCCAGGACCTCAAAGCTCAGACTCTTCAGGCTGCTAAAATTGATCTTGAAACCGAATTCATATTGGCTCAGATCCAGATGGAACAAAAACTGGATAGTAGGGCCAAAACCCTGGAGTATTTGCAGGGCATGCTAGGCTAGCCATATTATGCTATAATACAAGCCATGGCGACAACCTATAGTAATACACCCAAATCTGGGAGTCGAACTAAAGTTCAATCCCCGGAGAACTTTCTGGAGGCTTTAAGGTCTCTAGGCTCTGGTGCCGTTTCCGACTTCAAAACTCAGGCCAAAGCCGCCATCACCCAGGACATTCCTGAGTCTTTTGGAATTTCTACTTCCGGCACTCTTAGCCCCAACGAATCGCTTCCTATTTCTCAGATGCAAAGAGCCGAAGAACGGGGTTACTCCCAGGCCGAATCCGAATTTACCCAAAGGCTGTCCCAAATGCGCCAGGAAGAAAGACAACAGCTGATTCGAAGCGAGCGGGAAGCCAAACAGCAAATTGACTCAATTCGCCAGGAAATCCGCAGTCTAGTTAAAACCATGGGAGATTTTGCCCAGGAAATTCAGGTCGCCACCATGCAGACCACCGTTAATCCCGGCGTCTATCACAAAAACTTCTATATTCACCTTAAAACCATTATCGTTGCTCTAAGACAAAAAGCTGAATCTTCAAAAAATTGGCTGGCCGCCAGTAACCACCGGGCCAAAAAGAAAGGCTTTTACTGGTCTCAGGTTAAATCATCCGGCACTAAGTACATGCTCTCCTCGGAGCGCTACATGGTCACTTCAACCGGTTAATTGAATTTCGTTATATGACCGATGACATTCCCATTACCCGTCCTTACCGATTTTCTTCGGATACCCTCCGTATCCAGCGAACCCGAGTTCTCCGGGCAGTGTGATCAGGCCCGTGATTTTCTGGTCGAATTGTTTGCCTCCTTCGGTTTCTCCACTCAAATCCTTCCCTCAATCTCTCATCCGGCTATTTTTGCCCAGTCTCCAGTTTCAAATCCCAACTTGCCTACGGCCTTAATTTACGGTCATTACGACGTCCAGCCCCCTGGGGCACCCAGTTTGTGGACCACTCCGGCTTTCGAGCCCACCGTCAGAAAAGGCCGCATTTATGCCCGTGGCGCCTCCGACAACAAAGGTCAGATTTTTATTCACTTAATGGCGGTTAAACAGTTAATTGACCAGTTTGGACTGCAAAACTTACCCGTCAACTTTAAATTCATTATCGAAGGTGAAGAGGAAATCGGCAGTCCCGGAGTCAATTCCCTGGTCCAAAAATATCCACACCTTCTCAAAGCCGACTATATTTTCTTATCCGATACCGAAATGGTAGCCGCCGGCCATCCTTCAATTGATGTTTCCCTAAGGGGTGAAGTTAGTGTTGATGTTCAACTTCAAACCGGATCTCAGGATGTCCACTCCGGCCAATTCGGCGGCCTGGCTCCAAATTCGGCATTTATTCTCATCCGCATGTTATCGACGCTCAAAAATGGCGACGGCAAAATTACTTTACCCGGCTTCTATCAAAACGTAGTTCCGTTGTCACCCAAAGAAATTCGGGACTTTCGTCATGTTGAACCCAAAGTCGCCGACATTCTCAGTGATGGCCGGTTGTTATTCTTAGGCTCCAGCACCCAAGGGCTGTCTATTAACCAGCGCCGATGGAGCGAGCCTACCATGGACATTACCGGGCTTGACAGTGGTTATACCGGCTCCGGCTCCAAAACCATTATTCCCAACGTGGCCACCGCCAAAATCAGCTTCCGCCTGGTGCCAAATCAGGATCCCAATCGGATTTACCGATTGCTGGTTAACTACATCCAAAAGATGGCCCCCAAACGCGCCACTTTACGTTTTTTCCGCCATAACCCGGCCCCCGCCTATAAAGCCCCCACCACTCATCCTATTTATGAACTGACCAGAAAGGTTCTAGGGGATACTTTTGACCATCCGGCCGTCTTTACCGGCCAGGGCGGATCAATCGGTTTTGTGCCGGTTTTAGCCCGGGCCTTAAACGCTCCGGCCGTTCTTATCGGCTTTGGTTTACCGGATGACAACTGTCATGCCCCCAATGAATTTTTACCCCTGGAAAACATCGAAAAGGGGATAGCAGCCATGGTTAAACTCTATTCAAATATTGACAAGATTGCCAAGCCTAATTACAATATCTCCTAACATGCAACAGTCGTCCTTCCTAATTATTAGCGCCCTAGTCCTTTTTGAGGACGGGCTTAATGTGGGAGGAGTAAGAGCCTAAAGCCATTATTTAAATAAATAAAGAACAACCTCCCACAAGGAGGTTTTTTTATTTCAAAAAAACCTATGCCAGGATTCAAAGACGCAGGAAAATTCACGCCAGCCTCCGTAAAACTCGACTCGGAAATCGCTCAGCGAGGAGGCATTGATTACGACAACATGTTGGCCGTAAAACATCCCAACTACCGGCTTCGTAAGCCGGGTCAGGAAAACACCAGATTGGACGTCTCAGCCGGAGACATCACACCGATAAAGGCCATGCCAAAACCGCTTGCCAGAATCAACCTCGCTACTCCAGACACCGCCCTGATGGGAATCGAAGCCGAGTTTTTTGTCATCAACTCCGCCGGCCATCCGGTCACGATGTATGGTGCCGACTCAGTTCAAGAAATTTCTGAGGGAAATAAAAAAATTGTCGTTGTTAACCATCAGGGACAACCCTGGGACCTTGATCAAATTCCAGGTTTAACCCCGGAAGGTCTGAATTCTCAGGTAGAAATTGCCACCTCACCTCATAATTCTTTTGAAGATCTTCAGAAAAACCTGACCCAAACCCTCGTTCCAATCGCCACCGCTTTTCAGGCCAAGGGGTGGCTAATGCTTCCCACCGGTCTTTCTGGTCTACCTTTGAAGTCTGATATCTCAAACATTCCCCCTCATGAATACATGGTCAGTATTCACACCCACGGATTGAAGAGGACCGCTCTCACTTTTGACGCCCAAACCGTCCAAAGCCACGTCGACCAGTCAGGATTTGGCAGCTCAATTGAATTCTCACTGGCCTTAGGCAATAGCTACAACGCTGTTTTATCCACCATGATTAATGCTCTCTCTTTATCAGCCCCATTCTGGAAAGGCCGGTCAGACAGTTTATTGTCACACCGGGAAT
Organism: Candidatus Amesbacteria bacterium RIFOXYB1_FULL_44_23; assembly: GCA_001773775.1. Lineage (GTDB taxonomy): Bacteria > Patescibacteriota > Microgenomatia > CAZETR01 > Amesbacteraceae > MEXR01. The sequence continues at coordinate 4,391 of MEXR01000013.1, forward strand.
CATCCAGAAATCAAATTTCAACCCGCGGAGGAGTCCAGGATAATATCCCGGTTGACGCCCTCAGTTTTTTGCACAGAGGGCACCTGCGAGTCACCGCCGGGGAGATTCCGGTTCCCGAACGGGCCGGGGGAGGAAAAAGTAACGGTTCTCACAACGACTATCGCCCCAAACTTTCCACCGGAACGGCTGAATTTGGTTCGTCAGACAGCAATCCCAATCCGGAATTATGGGTAGCCCAAACTGTTGTCCTGAGAAGATTTACAGAAATTGTTGCTCAATTGGTCAGAGATGAAACCGGCCATTTACCCTCATTTTTGGAAATGGAATCGTTTGATGTCCGAAAAGCAAACCGACTAGCGGCTGCAAAGAATGGAGTGGATGCCGTTATTTCTACCAAAGCCGGTCTTCTTACAATTCGTCAGGCTTGGAATAACTTCTTCAGCTGGGCCAAGCCAAAACATAGCTCTCCTGACTGGGATAGATCAGTCGATGTTATCAAAAGAACCTTGGCTCAAAACGCCAAAAACGTTCAGGATTATTTCAATCCAAATTCTCCGAACCACCTGCACGGCTCAGTCGCAGTTGCCATGCTAAGGCAGTATGAACAGTTATCAGGACCCGAAACCGATCGGATAGCCCAGGTTAACGTGATGGTGGCCTCAGGATTTATGGGCCTAATTGACAGACTTTAATCATGACTAAACAAAAATATTTTACTAACTTTTTCTTTATCTCGTCTATGCGGGACGTGTAGCCTGTTTAATTAATTAAACATTCACACCCCGCAAATGGCGGGGTTTTTCTTTTATGTACC
>MEXR01000014.1 GCA_001773775.1 Candidatus Amesbacteria bacterium RIFOXYB1_FULL_44_23
TTTGCCAGAGCCGCCTTCGGAGGAGAATATGTGGCCGAACCGGCGGTGTTTCAGTCCCTGACGGATCTTACGGTGTGGCAAGCGACAGCCAGTGAAACGGTAAGAATTGAAAGCCGATAACAAATATGAAGTTAATTAATAAACCAGCAGTCTTAATTTTGATGGGAGTAATATTTGCGGCCTGGCCGTTAATGCCTCTTAGAGAAAAGGTCAAAGGACTAAGTACTGACACTCCATCAAGAATAATGGGGCTAATCATGCCGCATCACGAACTGGCGTCGGAAATGATGATCAGAACGGTCGAGAAAGTTACCACCGCAACCCCCGGGATTGAATACGTAGTGGTACTGTCTCCAAACCATTTCAAACCGCAAAGTGAAACTTTCACTTTGACCAAAACTTTGAAAGACTTTGCTATTGCCTCACAAATAATCGATCAGATAAGGGACGTCGGACCGAAAATGATTTTTGATCAACAACTTCTGGAAGGCGAACATGGATTATTTGTACCCATGTCTTTTTTACGACCCGGATATCCGACGGCACAATTTATTCCGATAGCAATCTCTCCGTATTTCAGCACCGAAAAACTGCAAAAAATGGCCAGGGCGTTAAGCGAAGTTCTGCCGGAAGAAACTTTGTTTGTGGTAAGCACTGATTTTTCGCACGGACAAATGTTGGAGCAAGCCCAAGCGTTTGACACCCAAACTGTGGCGGCAATTCAAAATTTTGACCTGGACAGACTGCTGGAGTTCGGGGATACCAATCTGGACTGCCCGGCCTGTGTGGCCGTACTATTATATATAGGGCAAATCAGGGAAGCTGACAGCTTTGAGCAGTGGGAAGAGAGCCATGGAGCCTTAATTACCGGAAATCCCCTACTAAACGGAACCAGTTATGTGACCGGAGTTTTTAAGTCTAAGCCACGATAAAACGGCGGTAGATTTTGATAACTTCAAACCAGAGAATACTTGCCAGGCCGGCACCAAAAGCGATTAAAATTTCAGTGGTAGTTAAGGAAGTAAAGTGGAACAATTCACGCGTGACCGGTTGCGAGAGAATTGCCAGTAAAGCAATACTGGTAGACCCCAGAATCCAGTAGAGAGCTTTATTTTTGCTATTTATTAAGGTGGAAATTAAAGTTCGGGAACGGGACAGGTCGGAAACAATTAAAAGCAAATTGGCAAAGACCATGGTGGTAAAGGCGATTGTTCTGATTTCCAGATCGTTTTTACTCAGGATGATAGAGCCCAAATACACTACCAGGACTACTGCTAAAATGCTGATCCCCTGAACTACACCAATTAAAATATTGCTGCGACTAAACAAAGACTCGTTAAGCGGACGGGGAGGTCTACTCATGATCCTGGTTTCTTCAGTCTCGGACTCAAAGACCACCGAACAAGCCGGATCAATAATCAGTTCCAGAAAGGCGATGTGGGCCGGAAGCAAAACAACCGGCAGATTAAAGGCCAGAGGAACGAGTGACAGGCCGGCGATGGGAACATGGACAGCAAAGATATACGAAACGGCTTTTTTGAGATTATCAAAAATCCGGCGGCCCATACGAACTGCGGTGACTATTGAGGAAAAATCATCATCCAAAAGCACGATGTCGGCTGCTTCTCTGGCTACATCTGTTCCCCTTTGGCCCATGGCGATGCCGATATGGGCGGCTTTGAGCGCCGGAGCATCGTTTACCCCGTCGCCGGTCATGGCCACAATTTCATTATTCCTTTTGAGAGCATTTACTATTATTAATTTCTGCTCCGGAACCACTCTGGCAAAAATGTTTACGGTCTTAATTTGCTCGCTTAAGGCAGCTTCGCTTAATTGTGATAATTCCTGACCGGTAATAACGTTTTGAGAATTTTGTAATCCGATTTCATTGGCAATGTACTGAGCGGTGCCGGAATAATCTCCGGTAATCATAATCACCCGCATTCCGGCGGTGTAGCATTCCTTTAAAGAATGAGCCACGCTGGGTCTGACGGGATCGGAAAAACCTAAAAGACCCAGAAATTTAAATTTAAATCCGTGCTGGCCTGAAGGAAGTTTGTCGTGAGTAAAAGTTGATCTGGCTACGCCGATAAGGCGCAATCCCCGACTGGCCAATTCGGAAATCTGTTTTTCCAATTGTTTTTTTTGAGACGGAGTGAAGTGACAAAGTTCGGCGATGGCTTCCGGAGCCCCTTTGGCGGCAATTTCAAAGTTTTTCGAATCAGGTGACTGCCAAACCCGGGAAATGGACAGTAAATGCTGGGAAAGCGGGTATTCTTTTTTAAGCTGCCAATCGGTATGGAAATGGCCGGCATCGGTTAAATATTTTTTGCTGGAATTTAAAATTGCTTTTTCGAGCGGATCGAACGGGTCATTCTGGCTGGCCAGAACAGAATATTCCAATAAGGAATGATAGGCCTCGGGAATGGAAGAAGCATTTTCCAAATCGTGATATTTGCCCTGGGTATAAAGACCGCTTAAGGCAATCTGATTCATGGTAATAGTGCCGGTTTTGTCGACACACAAAACGGTGGCGGCTCCCAAAGTTTCGATGGCGGCTGTTTTTCGGGTAAGAACTTTGTGTTTGGACATGCGCCAAGCTCCGAGAGTAAGAAAAATTACTAAAATGACGCTGAATTCTTCGGGAAGCAAAGACATGGCCAGCGTCAGACCGGACAACAACCCTTGGGTCCAATCAGAACGAACAATTCCATAAACTCCGACGACGATTAAACACAGGACGAAGCCAAATAGAGCAAATTTTTTGACAATGTCCCGGGTTTGCTTTTTTATTAATGTATCCTCATCCTGAATCGTTTCCAAAGATTTGCCGATTTTGCCCATCTGAGTTTTGGGGCCGGTAAAAACAGCCTTAACGGCAGCATGTCCCTGAGTAACCAAAGTCCCGGAATACACAAACGGAGTATTTTCCCCTCCGGGGTGAGTATCCATCGGAGTATCAGTGTCACCGGCCGTCTTTCTAACCGGCAATGATTCGCCTGTAAGCAGCGACTCGTCGACTAATAAATTATTGGCTGACAAGACCACACAGTCGGCGGGAACCCGATCCCCTTCGCGCAAAATCATAACGTCCCCCGGAACTACTTCCCGGCCAGGAATGCGAATACGTTCTCCCCCTCTTATGACCAGGGCCCGGGGACTGCTTAGATTCTTAAGGGCCTCTAAAGCTTTTTCGGTTTTTCGTTCCTGATAGTAGGTAATGCCGATAACCAAAACTATGCTGGCCAACAACATTGACGCATCCGACATTTCGCCTAAAAACAAATATATGATGCCTATGTTCAGAAGCAAAAATAACATCGGCTCCTTGAAGATGTTGATTAATATTGAAAACCAACTTTGGGCTTTTTGAGAAGGAAGTTCGTTAGGACCGCTCGCTTTTAAGCTGGCAGCTGCCTCGCTTGTTGTTAATCCAACCAAATGCAGGTAGTCGTCGGATGAATCCATGTGCTACCAATATATCAGAAGAGGCCGTGAGAGTTGAAGCATTGAGTGTATTTTTTGTCTTCATGACCGATGTGTCCTAACCACCAATCCTCGAGAAAATCCAAAAGTTTATATGAAAAAACAAAATCGGGTGTCGTTTCGATATCTTTAATAAACTGAGCCATTTTTTGTTCATACTGCCGGTGCTGACTTTGGTGCTCGTCTTTTTGGTCATAATTGAATTGGTCAAAATACTTTTCCTCGGCTGCAAAATGATACTGAGCATAGTTAATCAATTCCTGGAGCACGTTTTTGGAAGTTTCTTTGGTATCAGCTTTGGCGATGGAACTATACAAGCTGTTTAACAACGAAAATATCTTCTGATGATGAGCATCCAACTCTTTGACTCCGACAGAATTTTTTGATGTCCAAACAAGGAGGGTCACTTATGTCAGTATGATAATTTCAGGCCAAAAAAGTCAAGTATGCGAACAAGTAACCGGATTAAGGGGTTGGAATTTTTGACTGAAGTGGCAGGTGCGAGGGTCGGAACAGGAGTCGGAGAATAGTCCCGGACAGGATCCAGGGCCTTTTGGCTTAACAAATAATCTGACGGGTTGAGCCAGCGCAAATTAAGAGCTGAGACGCTGGTCTCATAACCCTTATAATATGACCCCACTCCCCTGTAGATGCCAAAGTGAAGATGTTTGCGTTCTCCTGCCGTATCCGCACTAAAAGCACTACCCAAAAAAGCCAAGCGTGACCCGGCGGCAACCTGAGAACCCAGCTTGGGTAAACCGGATTGTTGTAAATGGCCATACAGGGCAACCAGATTGTCTCCTTCCAGCTTTTGCAGAATCAGACCCCCGTATCCGGACATGAATCCTGAATAAATGATTTGGCCCGAGGAAACGGCATAAACCGGAACGGGTTGGTTAAGCTCAGAAGGTGAAGCTTCCAAATCGATTCCGGCATGATAACCCAAAAACTGGTTAGGAAAAATATCTTCCTTTCCGACATAATCTTTTCTTTCAAAATATTGACCAAACGACTTAAGTGACTGACGACCGGAAAAGTCCGAGACAGGATAATACCAGCTCTGGGCGGCTAAGGTTGATTGGGGGAAAAATGAGATGAGAAAAATAAAAACAAGAAATTTATTCATAACAAAAATTATACCTGAGAGATGTCGGGGGTCTGATATACTGGGAATATGACGCTTGAGGAAGCAGAGAAACGGTTGAAAATTATTGAGGACAGAAATAAGCGGGTCGAAGTTGATAAAGCCTGGGAAACCAGCGGGTTTCGTAAACTACTACTGATAACATTCACCTATTTAAGTATCGGGTTGTACATGTGGGCGGTAGGAATTGACAGACCGTGGCTGAACGCAGTTATCCCCTCCCTGGGCTTTTTACTTTCGACATTGACTCTGCCAATATTTAAAAATTGGTGGATAAATAACAATAGAAAGATAAAATAATGAACATAAACAAAGATTGGCATTTATCCAACAAAATGCCAAAAAATCCAACAATTGATCAGAGAATTGAGTGGCATTTGGCACATGCTAAAAACTGCACCTGCCGACCGCTACACGGAAAAATCCTGGAGGAAATTAATAAACGAGGATTGAAAGTTTAGTATATTCCCATAAATACAAAAATAGGAAAGTTCCCCAATTGGAAAAGCTATTTTGGTTTAAAATAACTGAAATGAAACAAATTGTCTTTGTAACCGGAAATCAACTAAAAATACTGCACGCCAATGAAGTGCTGAATAAGTTCGGATACGAAGTGGTGCAGAAAAAGGCGGAACTGATTGAACCCCGGGAGGAAGATCCAGAAAGGGTCGTTATTGAAAAAGCCACACAGGCATTTGAAGTGTTAAAAACGCCATTGATAGTAGAGGATTCGGGAATATTCATTGCCGCCTTAAACGGATTTCCCAAAACCATGGTCAAGTTTGCGGAAAGCACGATAGGAATTTCCGGAATTCTGAAATTGATGGAGGGAAAAGATGACAGATCGGCAGAATTTCGACAAAGTCTGGCCTATATGTCTTCTGAGATGTCAGCTCCAAAAGTATTTTCATACGTAGACGGCGGATATAGAGTGGCGGAAAAAATCCAAGACGGGGAAAACAGTTATTTTGAGTTTAATAAAATTCTGATTCCCCCCGGAGAAAATAAAACCCTGAGTACTTTTTCCAAAGAGTGGTGTGCAAAAAGAGACGCGCAAGCAAACAAAGGAAACATTCATTACGAGCAACTGGCCAGATGGCTTGATAGCCTTTGAATTTCTTTGGGCGAGACATGAAATCCCAGGGGCAGAAATAAAACGCTGCGGGAACTGCTCCACGGAGTATCGGTAAATTTAGCCCAAACCGGAATTCGAAGCGAATGCAGGCGGGAGACAATTTTTTCCGGATGCAAAGCAGTCAATCCCAGAGGAAAAACGTGCATCTGGGGGTAGTCGTTCTTGGGCACCGATACTTTGAAAAATAAAGGATTTTTGTATAAAGATGAAAGGTTAGATTTGTAATACTGAATTTGTGATGATTTAAGGCCGGCAATTTTTTTGTAGTTTAAACGGCTGATAAAAGGCAAAAACACCGGCAAACCGGCGCGGGGGACGAAACTGTCACCGATAATCTCGTCGTGGATTCTAAGAAGTTTCTCGTGGGCAAAAACCGCAAGTGAGGATGAATTAATCAGAAAACTGATTTTGAGAACCAAGCGAAAAATAAAATAATAAAAAAATGAGCGAATTTGGTAAAAAGAAAGATGGTTTGAAGGAGCCGGGTAATTAATAAAATCAGAGAAGGCAAATAAGCGGCTGCCGGGAAAAGGAGAAACTTTGCGCAAACTGTCGATAACTACCTGGCGAGGATGAAAAAGGCGGACTGATCCCGGGTCAACTAAACGATGGACACTGTCTTCGATAATTACGGCATTGTTTGGCAGATCCTTGACCCAAGAAGTATCAATCACCAGGTTTGAAGTGAGACCACAAGCGTGGAAGATGATCACTATATCCGGACGAAAAAGCCAGAGGAATTTTTTGAATTTGCTGACCGAGATTTGGAAATCGGAGTCCAGCGGGTAATAAGTATATTTGTGCCCGCGCAAAATTAAATTGTCCAAGACATCAGAACAGTAAAAATCGGGTACTAATAAGTGCAGTTTTTTGCCGGGAGGAAACTTGTGGTTAATCAAATCCCATAAGCCATCTTCAAAGGAATGGTAATACAACATGGTGAGTGTTTTGGGAACAGAAGCAGGCTGTCTTTGTAAAAACGGCAAAAGCCACGGTTGGTAGTAGTTAAGCATAGTCCCGATTAAGAGGGGTTAATCAAGATTCTTCTTCAGGAGGGGGAGGCAGAAATTCTTCACCGTTTCCTGACGGAGTGTAGCCGGCCTTAAGCCATTCGACATATGTGCAGCCTGTGGCTTGTCTTTTGGCTTTGTCCCAACCGGCTGTTGAGCATTTTTTCATCTTCTTTCCGGCTGCAGTAGTGTACAAAACCAACGGCGATTGGCATTTGGGACAGGTTTCATCCAAGGGCTCGGAGGTGCCATTTATCCATTCGATGAAGTCGCAACCAGTGGCTTTTTTGGCTTCTTTGTCCCAACCGCCGGTGCTGCATTTTTTCATTTTTTTACCAAAGCGGGTGAAGCTTAAAACCAAAGGAGCTCCGCACTTGGGGCAATTTTCATCGAGAGTTTTAGGTTCAATCGGCAACCATTTAACATATTCGCAGCCTTCGTTTTTTTTAGTAGTTTTGTTCCAGGAGCCAGCCGAACAGCGCTGAAGCTTGCGACCGGTAGCGGTTTCGGTTATTTCCCCCAAGGGAGAGCCACACTTCGGACACACTGAATCATCGGTCATAAAAGTAATACTAACATAACTAGTCAGTAAGGAAAACAGTTGCAATCGGTAAATTATTGGGTATACTGAGGTGGAGACATGAAGAATCAGAAACTGATAATAATGGGGGTGGTGGCACTTTTGGTGATACTGGGACTGGGAGGACTTGTGATGTCCAAATCAAATAAAACTTCGGTGGCTGTGAACTCCGGAAACGGACAAACAACGGTTGTGACAACCGAGGACTCCAAAATGTCGATTGCTGACCTGATGGGCAAGGGCGGAAATGTGAAATGTTCGTACCAGGCCAGCGGCACTGACTCCGGTTCAATGTCAGCCCTAGTGTACCTGTCAGGCAAAAAAATGCGAGTCGAATCATCCGGCACCAACCCGGATGGCGAAGCTTATGAAAGCAAAATGGTTTCCGATGGTGAGTTTGTATACGTATGGAGCGATAAGGAAAAAACGGGGATGAAGATCGCCACCGACGCTTCGACCGGTTCGACTGACGCCTGGAAAGGCCAAGCCTCTTACATTAACCCGGAACAAAAAGTTGACTATAAATGTGACAGCTGGAACGTAGACGAGGCGGTATTTACCCTGCCAACCGACGTCAAGTTCACCGATTTGTCCGCGATGCAAAAAACCCAATGTTCGGCCTGCGACTCCTTAAGCGGAGAGCAGAAAGCAAGTTGTAAAGAGGCAATGGGCTGTGAATAGTGATAAAGTTGAGAAGTGAGGTTTCTGAGGGTACTTCTGATTCTCGTTTCGATACTGGTTTTGGTGTCAGCTGCCGGGTGGGTGGCCTGGCAAAAAGGGGTGCTAGAGATTGATACCCAAAATTTTCAGGTTAAATTTGATTGGTCCAAATTTAATGTTTACGATCTATTTGACGGCAAACGAAACGTAAAATGCGCCTACACTTCCCAGTCGGGATCGGGAGCCGGGACGGCTGATATCTATGTTTGGGGGAAAAAAATCTACGCCCACTATGTGGGAACCAATTCAGGCGGAAACAAAAACGAAAGTTACATGATTGTGGGTGATAAGAACATTTATGCCTGGACTGACCCGGATTCCCCGGGGGTAGTAATGCCGGCTGACGGGCGGGAAGCTCAACTGACTCCGCCGGAGGACGGGGAAGGATTTACGTGCGAGCGGTGGATGCCGGATAAGAAAATGTTTGAGCCGCCGACAAACATCAGGTTTGTAGACTATAAACTGATGGAGGATCCGGATTGCGGAGCCTGTGAGTACCTGATGGGAGAACAAAAGGAAGACTGCCGAAGGCTGGCCAAGTGTGAAGTGAACTGATTCTACTAATTTTTACCAAGATATCCTAATATTTACTCAGGAGAGGGTATTTCAACGGAGATGACTGACAAAGCGAAAGAATTACTGGCCGAATTGGAAAAAATCAAAGCGATTCTGGAAGCCATACCGGAAGATCAGGCTGCAGAAATACGACTGACCCGGGAATCGATAAAAAGTTCAGCCGCCCACCTTAATAACAATGATAACTTCATTATGATCGAGGATTGGCTGGAAGTATTGGTAAATGAGGGCAAGAAGGCATTAGAAATATTTAATAAACAAGGCAACCTGCTTGCCGTTGAACTGCTTCTGCCCAGACGGCAGGAGATTTATCAAACCATATCCGACCATCCCCAATGTTCTTTTGAATTCATAAGCCGCAGGTTTTTGTCGGTAAACATAAAAACCCTGCAATATGATTTGGCACAATTGATAAAGAAAGGACGGGTGAGGAAATTAGGTGTGACTAAGGGATCGGTGTACGAAGTTATTCGGTGACCACCAGGGTACCCACTTGGCCATTTTGACGATGCTGACCGACCGAGCAATAGAACTCAAAGGTTCCGGCTTTGTCAGCTACAAATTCTACTGAATTTGTTTCTCCGGATTTGGTAACCGGCATTCTGACATTCAACTCATCGATAACGAAATCATGCATCATGCTGACGCTGTTGATGACGACCTTGACTTTGTCTCCCTTTTTAACTGAGATGACATTGGGTTTGAAATAGAAGCTGCCGGCTTCCAACTCAAAGGTCTTGACCTGGGAATCGGTCATTTGCGGAGCGGTTGTGGCTGAGGGGATATCCGAAGACATGGTCGAAGAGGACTTAGTTTCGGAAACCATCACATCCTGACTGCTATCTTTTTTGGTCAGAAAAAATCCAACAACGACCAGTAAAGCAACGATTGCTAATGAAACCGGCAACAGCATTGGCATCGGTTTATTGTCATTTGCCGGTGTTAGTTTTTCTTCCATCGGTATACAATACATACAAAGTTTATTTATGACAAGTACATACTTGATAGTAAGTATGATACTTACTTGTAACTATGGAAAAACCGGCTCAACACCCTGCTAAAATTACATTAAAGTGTCTGAATGTTAAAACAACCCTGGACGTAATCGGGGGGAAATGGAAACCGTTGATTTTGTTTCTTTTAAAAGACGGGCGGATAATGCGTTTTTCGGAACTACTAAAATCGATTGAAGGCATAACCCAAAAAATGCTGGCTGAACAATTGCGGGAACTGGAGAAAGATGGCCTGGTCAACAGAAAAGCCTATCCGGTAATCCCGCCGAAAGTGGAATATTCGATGACTGAATTCGGCCAAACATTAATCCCGATTTTTATATTGATGGATCAGTGGGCAAGAAAGTACAGCCCGCAAAAATAGTTACGCCGTTAAAAAGTGCCGACTAAAGCTTTTCAACAATGGGTGTACTAAGGATGTCATTGTTGGTAGATTGACTCACGCAATCTCTCTACTATTTAAAAGAGTTACTAACAGATTATTATCAACCGGATAACTGATATACTACAAATATGCTACATCCGAATTTTGTGATAGTTGGGACTCTTATTGGTGCGATTGGATCATTCGCTTATCTAATTGATACTGTAAAAGGAAAAGTGAAGCCCAACAGGGTTTCTTTTTTGCTTTGGTCAATAGCTCCCTTCATCGCATTTGCGGCTCAAATGAAACAAGGGGTTGGAATAGAATCGCTCATGACATTTAGTACTGGATTTCTACCGTTCTTAATTTTTGGAGCGTCATTTGTTAACAAAAAAGCTGAATGGAAGTTGACAAAGTTTGATCTTTTGTGCGGTGTTCTCTCGTTGGTGGGGTTAGTATTATGGTTGATCACTCAGTCGGGAATATAGCTATTGCATTCAGCATTATTGCTGATGGGCTTGCAGCGATTCCCACAATCGTAAAGGCGTACAAGTACCCCGACACTGAGATGGCATGGCCTTGGATAGCAACTGCTTTTGGTGTTGTACTTACTCTGTTTACACTCACTGAGCTTACTTTCGCAAACTCTGGTTTTATCATCTACATTCTTTTAGTCAACACTTTAATATTTGGTCTTGTTCAATTCAGGGTGGGTGAGAGTTTTGACTTCAAAAAAATACAAACGAAGATTGGCTAAGAAGCAGGTACTACTTCAAACACGCTTTTTTCTGCAGATTTTTCGCCTCGAAGTTGTAATTTTTCTTTTAATGATTCCATTGTTGTTTTTGCTTCCTCAGTTGGTGCCAACTCATTTGTCTTAGCCTTGTCCTCATAGTCTAGTGATACTGAAAGTTTTGATATTTTTTCTTCCTCAACAAACATACCTGCCGTTACTTCATCTATAAGCTTGCCAAGTGTTTTGTTTTTAGTTGACTTGATTTTTTTGATCTCATCGTCCAAATCAATCTTATCTTCCCAGCTACGTACCCCTTGATTCACAAGGTATTCCGCTGTTGACTTAATTGACCCTTTAAGAATTGTAATGTCGGTAAAAATGTCTTCTGTGGATTTGTCTTTGGGAAGTTTATGAATTTGAAGCCTCTTCTCTTGAAGTTCTTTCTCGCAGATTTTATTTAGTTTTGTCTCAATATTGTCGCCAGACGAATCTCCATCGAGTAGGGCAACAATTTCCCTACCCTCTGAAAGCATTAACTTTGCCATAGCCACATAGTTATCTGAGCTTCCAGCATCAACAATGCTCAGGTCATTCAGATCTATATCAATTTTCCCCAAAGTTTTTAGCCGCTTGATGCAACTTAGGATGTAAATTACGTCGGACGGACCCTCAGTGAGCAATGTTTTTTCTGCGATTAAAAAGTTATTACTTAGCAATATCCCAAGAGACTCTCGGACGGACTTCCAATTTTTTAAAAACGGTTTTTGATCAATTTTGGTACCACTCTCAGTCTTACTAATTACTTTGTTTCGATTCGGGTAGTTCTTGTTAATCAAGAACAATGAATGGGTAGTATATACAAGCTGTGCGTCATCAGAAATGATTTCGAATGACCGCTGCAGATCTAGTTGGGCATGAGGATGGAGGTATGTACCAGGTTCGTCAAACAGGTATATAAACTTGCCTTTATTGTTCTGAGTTCTTGCTAATATCATCATTGAAATCAGAAAATATGTCTGAAAACCTGACGACCTCAATGATGGTCGAGTATATCTACCTTTGACTGACGGATCTTTTATTTTAATTTCAATGTGATCTCCATTATTTCCGACATGTTTCAAACTCCAGGTTAAGTTTTTGCCTTGATTCCACTTGTCATTGAGAATTTTCGTTAACCGGTCTGATGCCTCGTCTAATAACTTAGAAGTAGTATCGTTCTCAATAAACACAGCGTCGCGGTTTTCCCATAACCCAGCCAACATAAAGATGCCCTGCATGAACTCAAATTTTGCAGTAGTTAATTCGGCAAGGTTGACCCTATCAATTAAATTGGTTTTAGGAGCTTCAAACAGCTCTACCCGAGGCCTGAGTGTGAGTAGTTCTGTCTCTTTCTCCTCAGGTATTTTTACAGGAGTACTAAGTACTCTTACTTTACTGGTTGCACCAACCCCTTCACGGTAAAAGATGAGTTCATAATCGCTGTTTGTGGCGAAGTATGCTGGTTCGGGAGGGGCTTTTTCTGGTATGGGGTCGATGGGTGGAAAGTCAGTTGCTTTTTTATCCCCTGATTCTTTTTCAGTAGTTTCCTGTTTAATTTCCTGATACTTATCGAGAAACTCTTTGTCTACAGCAAAATGCCATTGCACCTTAACTGCATCGGTTACTGGGAGATCCCAGTTTCTGTCTTCCTCTGTAACTGGGCAGTCATCATTCAAACATTTGATGGCATCGAGAATATTGGTTTTGCCATGGTCATTTGCACCTATTAAAACGTTAATCCTAGGATCAAGAACTACTTCTTCAGACTTTTGGATCGAACGAAACCCAGTAATAATTACTCGTGTTAATCTCATAGCATTACATTAAATTGATTCACATTGAACCAGAAAATACGCCAGGTGTCGCACGATTCTTGATATAATGTTGCTGGTTTTATGACTGATCAACCAACTATCGTTATTCCTGAAAAAATTAAAGTACAAATGCAAATGCAAGCGTACCTTGATAGGTCAGTTGATTACTACATTTTTGCTCGCAAATCGGTCATGCTTGGTGTGGTACCTGTTGGAGGAACTCTCTTCCATATTGCAGTGGAAATGCTTCTACACGCTGGGTTATCGGTTAAATATAGCCAGACAGACCTAGAGAGAAAATTTTCCAAGCACGAACTACCAGTGATGTGGTTGGAGTTTAAGTCCTTATTTTCGGGAGCGAAACTGTCTGGTTTTGACAAGTTTGTGAATCACCATAGACAGTGGAAAGAGCTGAGATACCCCAAGAGCAAATCGAGTGCATCAACCATATTCTTTGGTCGTACCAAACCAGACCCTGAAGTTATGAAGAGAAACATGGCGAACTTCCCTCAATGCAAGATTCAGCTTGAGATAAACCTTGAGGAAATGGATGAGTTTATTATGACAATTATTCATGCTATCGGTATTAACCCTGATCATATTAAGATCCATCTGCAACGAAGTGCTGAATTGTTGGACATGTATCTAGTTGAAAACCTACATCCGTTATTTAGCAAGGATCCAGTAGTTAATTCTACCTCCATTCTTCTGTGATTTGAGTAACATCCGCTACGAATAGGCGTACACTTGCACCCGAATATCAAAGCGTTGGAATGTCAGGTTGAGACGTTTAAAATAGCTTGTGAGACTGTTCCATTCTTGATACATTACGTTCACTTCACTTGCTGACCGATCATGACCGGATTGAGCTGGATGTTTTGAGCCGTGACACTGCCATCTGGATTAACTGATCCGAATACCACTACTGAAATGCCCAACTTTAAGTCGGCGCTGGTCGCGGTTTCAGCTTTATTAATGTTGGTATTGTCAGTTAAGAGAATGATTTTGCTACCACCATCAGCTAGTTTGACGGTAATTGATTTCTCGTCTGCGGAAACAATTTCACCCGAAACAGGACGAAAACCATTTCTGATTCCCGAACCCATCTGACCTGACTGGACGACTCCTCCTGTTTGAAAAGTCCCACCAGGACGCATCATGAACTGACGATTTGAAAATGCCTGGGACTGCTGATATTTAGTACCGGCAAAAAACCCTACTGCTCCGGTCACTATTACAGCCAAAACTAATATGATTATATTTTTAGACATTAATTATCACCTCCTTTAAACAAATATTTATTCATAACGTAAAGCAACAATTGGTTCTAAATCAGAAGCCCGTTTGGCCGGATACCAGCCAAACAAAATTCCGATGGCAGCGGAAACGATAAAGGCCAGAAAAATTGAACTAATTGAGATAACAAAGCCGGAACTGGTAACTTTAGAAATGACAAAGGAAGTGGCCACACCAAAAACTATACCCACGACTCCCCCGGTAAAGGTGAGAATGACCGACTCGGTAAGAAATTGAGTGACGATGGTTTTTTTTCTGGCTCCGAGAGCTTTACGAAGACCAATTTCTCTGGTGCGTTCGGTAACGGTAACTAACATGATGTTCATAATTCCGATACCGCCCACCAAAAGCGAAATGGCGGCAATTCCTGATAAAAGAGTAGTGAAGGTTTGAGTGGCCGAAGAAATGGTATTAATCATGTCCTGCTGGGACATAATGGAAAAATCGGCTTGTGAGGGATCTGATAATTTGTGGCGGGATAAGAGAAAATAGCCAACCTGATCCTGGGCTTCTACCATCATGTCCGCGCTTTGAGCTTCAAGGGCGATACTATTTACATAGTTCTGGCCGAGTAATAATTTTTGAGCGGTGGAAATGGGGACATAAACGGCATCGTCAGCATTATTAAATCCAGTGCCCCCTTTGGCGGCTGTTACCCCAATGACCGTATAAACCTGGCCACTGATGCGAATCGTTTTGCCAACGGCTTCGGCGTTTTCGCCAAATAAATCAGTGACTGTGGTCGGACCTAAAACGGCTACTTTAGTCATACTATCGACGTCTCTTTGGGTAACAAAATTTCCGGAAGCGATTTCTACTTTGTGTACGGAAGTGTACTGGGGGACCACTCCCTGAATAGTAGTATTGGTGTTTGAACTGGCTGTTGTTACCTGACGCCGGGAAGAAACTTCTGGGGAGACGGATTTAATGGTAGTAATTTGGTCTGAAGAGGCAATGGCTTTCGCGTCATCCAAAGTCAGGGTGGTGCGACCTCCGGCTTCGCCTCTGACTACACCTTGGGTCATGGAACCAGGCATGATGGTCAGCATATTCGAGCCCAGCGACTCAATGCGTTCGGTAATGGATTTTTGACTGGCCTGGCCTAATGACATCAGTGCGATAACGCTACCTATGCCGATGACGATGCCTAAAATAGCCAGTCCGGTACGGGTTTTATTTAGAGTCAGGGTGCCGAAACTTTCTTCGATAATTTCGAGTAAATTCATCATACTTTTAGTTTGGAAAAGCGTCTTTTGGAAACCGGATGATCGGATTCCAGCTTTCCGTCTCTAATAAATAAAATGCGTCTGGCATGATCGGCGATGTCCTGCTCATGGGTGATCATAATTACAGTGTGACCTTCGGAGTTTAATTTTTGAAAGATGGCCATAATCTCTTCGGCCTGAGCGGTGGCGATATTTCCAGTGGGTTCGTCAGCTAAAATAATGGTCGGGTTTAAGGACAAACTTCTGGCGATAGCCACTCTTTGCTGCTGGCCACCCGAGAGTTGGTTTGAAGTGTGATACATGCGGTCTGACAAACCCACCCGGGTTAATAACTCAATGGCCGAACTGAGTCTTTGAGCCTTGGAAATGCCAGCATAGGCCATGGGAAGGCAGACATTTTTTAAAGCCGAAGTGCGGGGAAGCAGATTGAATGCCTGAAAAATAAAACCAATTTTTTGATTTCTGATATCAGCCAGCTGATCGTCTGATAATTTGCTGACGTCCATCCCGTCTAATAAATACTGACCAGATGAAGGGATGTCGAGAGCTCCTAAGATATGCATCAGAGTAGACTTACCGGAACCGGAAGGACCCATAATGGCTATAAACTCGCCCCGATTTACCTGAAAAGAAACATTTTTCAGAGCCAAAGTTTCCACATCGGTGACCCGGTAAATTTTGGAGATATTCTTAACGGAAATAATGGCTGAGGACGGCATATTACCTGGATATGACAAAGCCACGACCCCCGCTCATTCCGCCGAAGACTGAAGTGGAACCCTGAGAAGACCGGGTGGAATTGGTGGAAGTAATTACTGAAGTAACTACAACATCCCCCGCACTGACACCCGAAGAAATGGCCGTTTGACTATCCCCTGTTCCCAAAACTTCAACGGGTGACAATTCGACTTTATTATTTTTAAGCAGACGGACTACGGTTTCTCCGTTTGAAGTAATAACGGCCGATGAAGGAACCAGAACCGATTCGGGGTAAACGTTAACGATAATGTTGGCTGTGGCTGCCATATTGGGCAAAATTTGCGGGTCTTCGGTATCCAGCCCGATAACAGCCGGATAACTGGTTACGCCGGAGTTAACCGAGCCGATCGTGTCGACGCTAATTACTTTACCGGTATAAGTTTTGTCGACAAAGGCATCCAGGGTTAAAGTGGCTTTGGCGCCAATTTTAATTTTGGAAATATCCATTTCGGTAATGTTGACCTGAATTTGAGCCGGAGCGTTGGTTTTTACGCTGGCGATTTTTTGAGAAGTAGCACTGCCGGAGGTACTGGATTGGGCAGTAAGAACGGTGCCCGGCTGAAGCGACAGCCCGGTAACGGTTCCGGAGATGGGCGAATAAACAATCGGTGAGGACTGTTGATAGTTAAGCCAAGCAGAACTGGCTGAATTTTGGGCCTGGGAAACTGCGGCCTGCTGAATTTGGTATTTAGCTTCAGCCGAAAGCCAATCGGAGCTTTGCATAATGTAGGCCGGATTATCGACAGTTAAGTTGCGGGCAACGGCGTCGTTGATAAACTTCTGATTGGCCGACCACATGGAAGAATTAAGTGAAAGTAAGGTAGCCTTGGCAGATTCAAAATTGTTTTTGGCACTTTGATACGAGGACCAGGCTTGAGTTGAGCGATATTTTCCGTCTAAGTCCAACTCGAGTTCGGCAATTTTGTCACCGGCTTTAACGGCCTGACCGTTTTGCACGAATACTTTTTTAACAACTCCCGAAGCCTGAGTGGAAACAGAAGCGTTGTTGGCTGCTGAGACCTGACCGGAAGCGGAAATGGCTTCGACTAAAACTCCGGTTTCGGCTACGGAGGTTTGATATTGAGGCTGGCTATTTTGGGATTGAGAAAATTTGGAATAAGCAAACCAACCGGCTGCGGCAATCACCAAAATAATGATTAATTTGGGTTTTAAGGGGAGTTTAGTAAATTTTGAAAAAATACCCATAACAAAGTGAATGTTATTCATAGTTACTGAAAAGTTACTGAAGAGGCAGTTTGACGGTAAAAGTCGTCCCTTGTTTTAATTTGCTTTTAACGGTGATCGATCCCCGGTGACCTTCAACTATTTTTTTGGCGATGGCCAGACCAAGGCCGAATCCCCCGGACGTTTCTTTGCAGCGAGCCGGATCCACCTGGTAGAAGCGGTCAAAAATCAAAGGCAACTGTTTAGAGGAAATCCCACAGCCATGATCGGCAACGGAAACGGAAATAAATCCGGAAGTCTTTGCGGCCTGGAGAGTAACTGAGGATTTGGGTGAGCTGTACTTGACGGCATTGTCCAAAAGAATGGTAAATAGGTTGGCCAGTTGTGACAGGTCACCGTGGACGGTAAATTTTCCGGGCCGGGAAATGATTGTAATGTTTCTTTTTTCGGCCAGCGGAGTAACCGTACGAACAGCCAGACCGACTACTTCGGAAAGGCTGATGTTTTGATATACGACTGTTTGGGTAAAATTATGCTTTGATAGAGTAAGTAATTTTTCAACCAATAATTGGAGAGTATTGGTTTCGGAAATACTTTCCTTAATCAGATCTTTGGCCCCAGCTAAATCCAGCCCGGGATCCCGAAGGCTGACTTCGAGAGAAGTTTTGAGGGCAGTAATCGGTGTACGGAGTTCGTGAGAAGCGTCGGAAACGAAACGGTTTTGTTCATCAACCATATTTTGGATCGGCGACAAGGTCTGGCCGGATAAGAAATAACCCAATATAGTGGCCAGGACTAATAGTCCGGAATTAATTCCGACCAGCATCATAATGATTCGGTGTCTGGTTTCCGCAATTAGTTCCGGATTGGTAAAACGAAAAGTCGGAGTGGGAGGCGGCAGGCCTATCCCTAAATAATAGTCATCGCCGTTTAAATAACGTTCGATTCTGAAGCGCTGTAATTTTTCAAAACGATTAACTTCAACAATCAGCAGCCGGTAAATAATTATGCTAAAGAGAAAACTAACCAGCATGATGGATAAGATGTACCAGGCAGTGAGTTTGAGACGGGCGGTTTTAAACATGGTTGTCTTCAACTTTGTAACCAAAACCCCGAACGGTTTGAATCAGGGGAGGAAGTTTGGAAAACGGCCGGTCAATTTTGTTACGTAAGTTTCTAATATTAACTTCAACAGTGTTGGGCAAAACATCCGAATCATAATTCCAGACGTGACTTATGATCTGATCTTTGGAAACTATCTTGCCGGGATTTCGCAATAAGTACTCCAGTAAAGCGAATTCTTTGGCTGAGAGAGAAATTGATTGATTCTGACGGGAAACGGAAAAATCAGTAGGGTTTAGTTTAAGATCGGCTACTGCTAAAACACTATCTAAAGCCTTGCGGGGGCGACGGGACAGAGCCCGGATTCTGGCTAACAGTTCATCAAATGAAAACGGCTTAGTCAGATAATCATCGGCCCCGGTATCCAAACCATTAACCTTGTCGGAAATTTGAGTTTTGGCAGTCAGAATGAGAATGGGAGTGTGATTGCCCTGAGACCTGAGTTGCTTGCAGACGGTCAGACCGTCCATTTGGGGCAGCATAAGATCAAGAATGATCAGATCGTAGTCTTCGGATGAAGCCAGATCGTAACCTTCGATGCCGGTGTAAGCCAGATCAACGGCAAAATGTTCCAATTCAAGACCTTTTTTAATTGACTGGGCTATCCGGTGTTCGTCCTCCACTACCAAAATACGCATACCCTGATTATACCCTTGAGGCTTAAGAACGGCTGAAGAATGGGGCTATTTTGCGTCTTTGGTAAGTGATGAAACAAGTTCGTCCGATTCTGATTCCACCTTGTGACCGATTTCTTCAACCATCTGATCTGATTCCTCAGCAACTTTTTTAAGAACGGCATTGTGAGTATCAAGAACCGTCTTGCGAATTTCACCTACTACCTCATCTAAAGGTTGCTCCAAATTATCGCAAACGTTTTGGACAATCTTATCAATGGCATATTCCAACCTCTGAGTTTGTTTGTTGACTGCCCGCTGAATAAAAATTGATAAATATATGGCTTCGAGGGAAACAATAGTTGTTAAAATCAGAAGAATTTCATCCGTGGCTATTCCCGCAAGCCGCAGCAGGAAAAATCCGGCAAAAATAAAGGTGTGAATGACTACCGAATAGGTAGATCCCAATGAATCAGTGATGACATCTGAGAAATGATCGATGGATTTGGAAACGAAACCGGCCATCTAAAAATTATATACCGGCAAAGTGCAATAAAAATAGCCCCGATAGCGGGGCTACTTTGGACCAGACGGTTTGATTAATCATCTCCACCTACCACAAGTGCGGCCCTCAAGCTAGCAAATGTGGATTATTTGTTTCCTCC
>MEXR01000015.1 GCA_001773775.1 Candidatus Amesbacteria bacterium RIFOXYB1_FULL_44_23
ACTTTCGGGTTTACTTTGGTTACAAATGGAGTTATGGAGACAAATGAAGAAATCGGAGTGGAAGTAGGATTTTGGGGCAGAAAAGTAATCCCTTTGCGTTTTATCTGGGGCGGCAGAAGACATGAAGTAAAACGAGTGACTTTAAAGTTTGAAAGAAAGGACGGAGGAAAAGTATTTCTGGGATTTTCGGTGGATACGGGAACGATGCTGGCTGAACTTCTTTTGGATAAGGAGGATTTGGTATGGAGGATAGGACACTGCGCTCCATCTTACACTTAGACATGAATTCGTATTTTGCGACGGTGGAGCAGCAGGCTAACCCGTATCTAAGAGGCCGGCCGGTGGGAATAATTAAAGCAGAAGGCCGGGGGTGTGTGATTGCAGCATCAGTGGAAGCCAAAAAGTTCGGAGTGGGAACCGGATCGACGGTGTGGGAAGCAAAAAAGAAATGTCCGGGAATAGTTTTTGTGCCGTCTGATATGGAAAAATATTTTTCCCAGACTGAGAAAATGATAAAAATAGTGACGGCCTTCTCCCCTATTGTGGAAGTGTTTTCGATTGACGAGGTGTTTTTGGACGTAACCGATTCGCGCCGGGTTTTTGCCGGAGGTGAACTGCAGATGGTTCTGGAAATGAAAGAGCAGATCAGACAGCAGTTGGGAGAATGGGTGAAATGCAGCGTGGGGGTTTCGTTTAACAAAATAACGGCAAAACTGGCTTCAGGAATGCAAAAGCCTGACGGGCTGGTGTTTTTGACGCCGGAAAATTATTTACAAGAAACAGAAAAGATAAAAACAGAGGAAGTGTGCGGGATCGGCAGATCCCGAACCAAATACTTGGAAAATATAGGGGTAACAACTTTGGGACAGGCCAGAAAAATACCTAATTTGCCGGAAGAAATCCGAAAGCTAGTGTGGCTTGAGGGCGAAGCGTCTTTGCAGACTATTGAAGAATTGGAACCGGCCAAAAGCGTGTCGCGAACCTATACGACTTATCGGGAACTTAATTCAAAACAAGCCGTTCTCAGGCTGGTGAGAAATTTAGTGGAGGAAGCAGCCAGTAAATTGCGGGAGATGGGATTGGGGGGCAGAACGGTGTGTCTGATTCTGACTACTAGCTTAAGGGAAAGCAGTTTCTGGGCCAGAAAAACTATTAAAAATCCTACTGGGGATCCGCAGATAATTTTTGACTTACTTTGGAGGGAATATGAAAAAAAACCACTACCGGGAGTAAGATTTGCCGGAGTGGGAATCAGTAATTTGACTGAAAATTGCCAACTGCCGATTGTTGATTCCAGACAGAAGCTATTGGGAGCGGTGGACAAAGTAAATGACAGATTCGGTCTGTTTACGCTTTACCCGGCTGAACTTTTAGGAGGAGAGTTAATCAGACCTGAAGTAACCGGATTTTTAGGAGATAAGTGGTATAGATTTGGTGGGCGTGCACAAACAAAATAGAACGTTTCCCCCCAAGGGTAACTAATTACCAACCAGTCGGTATATTTAACCTCATACCAAAAGTAAGAAGTATAGCTAAACTTGTTACTTGGTTGTCATCTTCAAGTTGCTCAAATTGTCCTTCCATACTTGCCTTCACTTCGTCCCAGTACTTGCCATGTATATCCATGTGCTTCTCCGACCATCTAGGCAAGAATGCACTTCCATATTTCTCATGCGCAGCAGCAAGTAGAAGATGTGATTTTTCTGCGAGCTCGGTTTTGATTCTTACTGCCCTAGCTAGCTTTCTTGGTGAAGAACGCAATGCTCGAATTTGATCTTCGTTATACTTTTGTGCGCTTTCGACTTCCGGGTCATAAAGGGCATGTGATTTAAACGGCATCCAAGCATATGCCTCTGCGACAAGGCCGAGAACTGTGTTCCAATCAGTGTTTTGTTCTGCAATTGTTTGGTCTAGTCTCCGCAATATGTCTGGGTTAGTCATTTTTCCTCCTAATTAATTTTTCAACAAACCCATGTTATCACTACTGTCAAAACACTTGTTTTTGGATGACGCTTTGCTAGTGTTAATTTTTACTGAAGTTATGCCGAAATAAGGGTATTACCAAGCTCATTAAAATTTTTGCGTTTGCTGCTTGATATTTTATATAGCTACCCCATGGCGAGTTGTAAGCAAGCGGATGCAGCTGTTTTTTGGGCCGCTTGCGCGGGACGGTTGAACAGCCTGCGCTTTCTGATATCGAAATTGTGGGCGGAAGAGGACTTGAACCTCCACGACCTTGCGGTCACAGGCTCCTAAAGCCTGCGTGTCTGCCATTTCACCATCCGCCCTTAGCAAATGAATTATATCAGGACATGAGGGCACAAAAAAAAGCCCCGGCTCCTGCCCAGTGCCGAGGCTTTTTAAATAAAATTTCACAGTGAGGCGGTTAGGCCAAACCACGAAACCTAGATGTATATTACTATGGGTTAGTCTGTTTGTCAAGTAAAAGAAAGATACTAGGGCCAAAATACAGATTTCCCAGGGGCGACTGAAGCTTTTTTTCAAGAAACAGAAGAATGGGCAGTGGTACAAACCTTTTGATTAAAGGTGACCTGAAATTGGAAACTGACAACTGGGATTTGACCACGAACCCGCTTTTTCGAAGGAGCTTTTGGATAGTTTGCGGATGATGATTCACAAAAGGGATTGTTTGGCGCTTAATGTTAATCAGGCTTCTTTTTTCGATGGGGATGGGCAGGATCGGCCGGCCGGTGATTAAACTGGCGATTCTGGCTTTGAAATTGTATGAGTTGGCAAATTCCAGAATGATTAAGCCGTGGGGTTTTAGGATTCGATTGAGTTCGGAGAGGGCTACCTGAGGGTCCGGTAGGTGGTGCATGACCCTAACTAAGGTAATCAGGTCCTGAGAGGAATCAGGAAGATGGGTTTTTTGGGCCGTGCCGGAGGCGATAGTCAGATTTTTGATCTGGCTAAGCTGGGATTTGGCTATCCGCCTTTGTTTGGCAGACGGTTCTACTAGAGTTAAGCGTTTAGCAAACGGATATAGCGTAGGAATCAGCCGGCCATATCCCCCACCGATATCGACAGCCGTGCCGACTTTAAGATTTCCCAATAACTTTTGAATGGCGAAAACTTCGCTTAAATGTTCGTAGTTTCGGTCCTGCCAGTATTGGAGGTATGAATAATTGGGATCGTCGTAATGAGCCGGCATATGTTTATTCCAAATCCAGCATGAATTGGTTAACCCCTTTGGCCCAGGGACCGCCCAGCTCGACCGACGGAGGGGTATATTTAGCCATAATTTCTTCCGGGGTGGTCAGACCGATGTCGATGTACTTTTTTTTGAGAGTTTTGGCGACAGTTTCCAAAGCCTGAGGGTAATTGTCAAAGCGGGTAACCTTGTCTCCGTAAATTCCGAATCCCCAGCAATTATGGGAATTGGCCGGAATTCTTTTGCAAAGATTTGATTCCTGCCTGGCTATGGCCACTAAAAGCCGGTAATCCAGAGTGTACTTGTCGGAAATATCAACGATTTCCTGAGAAAAAGGAACTAGCGGAGATGAGTACTTTTTTAAATAGTTTTTAATAATATAGACCCGGGCGTCGGTGGTGCCGAAAGTGCCAATACTCTGCGGATATAAATAATCCTCACTGACGGTGGTTGAGGATAACACACTACCTGGAATTGGGCTTTGGGGAGAAGCGGGAAGACGTGACAAGAGCAAGAAGGAAACAAACAGCAGCGTGGGAGCTCCTAAAAAGAAAGCTCCGATGGAAATCTGAGGCTTCATACTTTTGAGCGGCTAACGGGAATCGAACCCGTGTCATCTCCTTGGCAAGGAGAAGTTCTACCATTGAACCATAGCCGCGCCGATTGCGAATCATTATAGATTTTTCAAGCAATTTTGTCGATGTTAGAAATCAATTCACTAGTATTTCTACCTATGGTTAACTTTTTAACAAATCTGAGAATTCGCATGCAGAAACTATAAGAAACCAAAAGAATGTTGTTAAGGGCGGAGAAAAATATGCGAGAGTGTTAGCCGTGTAGCTGGGCCGATGGAGGAGTTGTTGAACGGGTAGGAGATAAACCAGTTTCTGAACAATTAACGATAGATTCAACACCCAACCCCTGAACTGTGCCGTTTAGAGCTATGGCTGATGCATAGACCAAACAATTTTCCACGGGACACTTAACTACAGCCTTTTTTCTTTCTCCTGGGCTGGCCTGACTTAGGACTATGACGTCATTTCTAGCTTGTTGTAAAGCTTCGATAAAGTGAGCACAAGGCATAGCTGGATGATAGCATTTCTTAAACAAAAATCAATTAAGTATTAATGTTGAGGTTAGCTTTTACCCACGAAACAAACACCAAGTTGATGGAGTCCTACGTACAGAAATATATGTGCTACTTATATATTTACTTCAAATCCTTCAAGGTGGTGGTGGTCGGTTGTATTTATTAGTTTTAGTTCACTAATGTCACAACTTTTGGTTAACTTTTCCAGAAAAAATAACCTGAGGACTCTCATATAGAAACTATGGGTAACGCAAAGGATATTGTTAAAGGGTAATTCTAATAACTCGTCTTTTAGTTTTTGGGCCCGGAGTAGTACAGCGTCTAAACTTTCGGCTCCTTGTCCGTTTTTCATTCCATGAAACAAAGAGGTCCGAATGACCCCCAGTCCTTGTTTGATAAATTCCTTTTGAGTAGTGAGAGCTTTAGGGTTAAAGGAAATCTCGCTTAATTCGGGAAGCACTCTAATTTCCTGATTCTTGTTTGCAAATTTTCGAAACAATTCTGCGGTTTGCTTTGTTCTTTTAGAGTGACTGCAAAGAATCAAATCAAAAGATTTAAGCTTTTTGTAATCAAACTTTTCCAGAAGCAGCTTTTGAGATTCAGGATGAATATTTGGTGAAATTCGATCTATGGCCAGGCCGGAAATCCGGTTAAACGTCAGGCGCGAGTAATCGTTGTATGGTGGCTCTAGCAAACAATGACGGATAAAAGTAATCTTTTTCATATCTACCTGATTTTCTTGACCAGCCTGTTAACAGGATCAAATAACACCATGGTGCCGGTTTTAAGCCTGCCTGATTTAATGCCGCCAATGGCCCCTTTGCCAAGCTCTCTGGCTCTTTGGGCCCCATGAGAAACAATGCCGGCATTTTCAAGGATTAATCCCGAAGATATGGCAATATAGGGATCGTGGCCCAGGTTCATCTGGGTGGCCACTAAAATTATTGGGACTTCCTGTTGTCTGTAGGTATCAATTGTTTGAGCTATCTGGTCGAAATTGTCACACTGGTCCAGATTTACTATGACGCCCTCTACCGGTTGCCCTTCGGCAAGAAATTTACCTTTAACTTCAACGAAATCGTCCTCGCCTTTTGAAGATAACTCAAGAGCTTCGATGTCCGATTCTCTGATTACATGCAGCAGATTGAGTTTTTCATAATTGGAAAATGATTGTTTTCGGGATTGGATTAGATGGGTAAACGTTTGGGGGTGAGCTATCAAGCCAGGCAGTTCCCTGGGGTAAATAAAATAGATATCTCCAGCTTCCAGACCCAAACGATATCCCAACACCTGGAGACCATCTCTTAGTAAAGAATACTCCTGGGTAAAAAGATATTTGATAGTTTCTCTCAGGGCCATGTAAGTTTGCGAAGCCTGGATTACTTTTTCTAATTCTTGGTTTTCCTGCCCCGAGACGTTTTCTAAAATAGTTTGCTGGGTAACCAGTCTTTCCGTTTTTTGTTTTTCAAAATCCTGACTATATTGCCCGGACTGGCGAATGCCTGTGACATATGCGAAAAGAGCTGTAGGATCGTCCTTTAGTCGCGGATGTCTTATTTCTAACATTTCAGCGGTACTGAAGTGGCCCACGCTTTTAGTGGCAACGGCTATTGCTTCCTGTTCGGTTTCGCAGTCGGCGATGGATATGTTTACCTGAGTTATGGCGCTGCCCTCAAGACCCTGGCTTAAGCGGGCGAAAATTTGTTCTGCCGCATCACTGCCAAGTCCCACATTTTCTCTTAACAACGATTGCAGTCTTTGAGAATAATAAAAACCCAATCGGGCGGACTTGACGAAATTTACACAGGAGTGAGTTCTGAGGTGCTCTAAAATTCCGGTGCAATGTTCAACCAGCTGTTTGTTTGTGAGCTTGTCTAAATCGACCTGCTGCCCGGCTTTGACGAAGGCGGCCATTTCCAGTGACTCCCGGGTTTTGAATTGACCTAGGAAATTGTCGGCATTTTGATGCATTCCGGCGGCAAAATTCCGGTAAATCTCAAAATAGGCCGGGGCTTTATCCCCAAATCTGGTTTGGAGATCTTTTAGGGTTGGATCCTGGAGATATAAACCCATTTCCGGGTAAGCCCCTTTATCAGGATCTAACTGAATTGCTTTGAGATATTCCTCAACCAGGGTCCTAAAATATTCCAGCCTGGTGTCGGGAAAACCCGCGTAGAAGGTGGCCGCGTCTCTGGCGATACTAAAATACGGCCTGCCTCCTATGTAGGCCATGTAGCCGATTGATTCTTCGCCCAGCGGGTAGCCCATGTCCATTCTGCCAAGTTGGATGCCTCCGGGAATGCCGTTGCTGCCGGTAAAAATGTATGCAAACACACCAAAATCCATTTCGGTAGGTTTGGGGAGTAGCTCGCTGAAATTGGCATCACTAAATATGACATTTGATGTCCCCAATTCACCCTTTTCATTGGCGGACAGTTGTCTTAGTTTAAATTTAGTTCTTTCCAAACATTCCTGCGATGTTTCTCCTATTTCAACTTTTCCTAAATCGGCGGTTAATCTTCTGGCCTGCAAGATATGCACTTGACCGTTCGCGCTGGCAAACTCAATGTCCTGAGGCTGGCCGTTGTAGATATTTTCGATGGTTGCAGAATAATCCTTTATCTGCTTAATAACCTTCGGTGAAATGGGAAGAGTTTCAAAGCCGGTCGATGCCCGGATTGATCCGGTTTTATCAAGAACAATGGCACTTCCGTGAGTTTTTCCATCCACCAGTTCTGATCCGAACCCCCCGACGTACTGGATTAATATGTCCCCGCTTCTAATCCCTGTATAGACGACCCCAGATCTTTCGGGATCAATTAATTTTTGTACGATCAGGCCCATTTTTATTTCGGATGGTTGTTTGCCGTGCAAGGCCACAAATTCCTCAACTTCAGCACTTCTGGCGTGGGAGTAGATGCTTTCAATTACTACCTGAAGACTATCCTCCTTATTTAGGTAGTGACTTTGAAATACCCCTGCCATGCTTAACTGCTCGCCGTCTTCGCAATTTGCAGAACTTCTGATAGCGATTCTTCCGCCGAGCTGTTTTCTTATGTTTTCAAGTTGGGCTATTAAATCGTCAGGGAGAGTGCCGGTTCTAACGTAGTGATCATAAGCATCGGTTGTGACACAAAAACCGTCAGGAACTGGTAAACCAGCCCGCCTAAGGATTCCAAGATTGAAAGCTTTGCCGCCCAGAAGAGTTATGTCACATTCGCCGGTCTCGTCCAGAGAATAAATAAATGACGCACTTTGCCTAATTTCTTGATGGGCTTTGCCAAAGTTGCCCCGACTCTGGGGACACGCCACTTAAATTACCCCCAGAATTGGGGCTTCCTTTGTTTGGACGAGCAATGTTAATTTCTGATTCTTTGTTTGACATGATTTAGGTTATTAAAATAAAAAAACCTCCGTTTTGGAGGGTTAGGTGATATAAAAATGCTATTGCATTACAAACCCTCTCTAAAAAGAGTGGGCTGTTGCCAATTGGATTGCATTTTTCTTTTTGCGATTAGTTTCATACACCATCGAATCTGCCTAGTTTAATTTCTTTTGATCCTCTGGTAACTGTAGCGATACCAACCCTGAGTTTTTCGGCAATTTCACGCTGGGAAAGGCCGCTTTTCAGCATTTTGACGATTTTGAGCCTACGGGAAATTTCGGCAATCTCGCCGAGGGTCAAAAGACCCTTTAATAACTCAAGCATGTCGCTTTTGTTTTCGACTTGCAGCAGGGCGTCTACAAGTTCGTCTGAATAGTTGATTTTCATATATATTTGTATTCGTTGTACTAATGTACTAGTACATTGTAATCCATTGTTTTACTTTTTGCAAGGGTTAGTGTTGAAGGTTGAGATTTGAACATAAAACAAGTCTTTAATTTGAATCGATGTCTGCATTCAGGCTAGAGCGACAAAATTGAATGTGTTCGGAATGTTTTATTATTGATACTGTCAGACGATTGCTTTGGCAAAAAAGGTGGACGGTGGCAGATATACCCGAAGTATTATTGCGGGGACTGACTTTTGTTTGACTTAGCTTTCAGGGTGAGCAGGCCGGCCGAACCGAATAAAGACAACAGAATCGAAATAGGGATGGCCATGCTTCTGATCAATGAGTAAGTAGGGTAAAAAATCATCGTTTGGGATTCGGTAAGCCCTGCGCAAGTAAATCCGCAGCGCGGAGAAAGCGGCTGTCCTTCGAGGGCCATACAGATAATATCGATACAAAATAACTCGTAAGCGTGGATCATCAAGAAGATGATTATTCCAAGTCCGATATAGATGGCGATATTTCTTTTAACCAGCAGCTGAGACAGGCTGATTTTTTTTGAAATTAAGCCAAAAATTCCAATTAGAGCCAAAAGGAAAAATATCAGGTATGCGGCGTAAAAAAACGGAAGAATAATGGTTTCAGGAGTCACGTAAGAGGGTTTTTGTATTTGTATATATAATTTTTTGCTAGTACCCAAGTACACTGTATGCCTCAGTTTTTCTTTTTGCAAGGTTTGGCGTTAAGAGTTGTCTTTGTATCAAAAATTATCTGAAGCAGTGAAAGTGTCTACGCACAGGCAGGTATGGCTGAACAGAAGATGTGAATGGATGTTTGTTTTATTATTGACGCACTCATATAATTACTTTTGTGAAAAAAGGGAAGGGAGGTGATAGTAGATATGTCTAGAAATTTTGCAGGTGTCGGATACTTGTTGGACGAACCAAGCGGAACCGAAGGTTTTGTAGTAACTCTGGATGAACCAAGCGGAACCGAAGGTTTTGTAGTAACTCTGGATGAACCAAGCGGAACAGAGTAATCAGTAATCAGAAGTATCGGCAGATATCGAATAATTTGGTACCTGCCGATACAACTTAAATTGAATGACAAGGTGAACAGTAAGTTCTGAATTTAGAAATACATGTACTTGCCTAATTAAGCACATAGTAATTAGTAGTAAAATATGTCCATGGGGTATGAGATTCGTCCAGCTAAGAAAGAGGAAATGAAAATAATGGTCGAGTGGGCGGCTAAGGAAGGTTGGAATCCAGGTTTGCATGATATTGATGCTTTTTACGAAATAGACGACAAAGGATTTTATTTGGGATTTTTGGACAATCAGCCAATATCTTCGATTTCTGCAGTGACTTATGAAAATAAATTCGGCTTTTTAGGGTTTTATATAGTCAAACCTGAATTCAGAGGACTGGGATACGGTTTAAGATTATGGAAAGAGGCAATAAAACATTTACCTAATCAAAATATCGGCTTAGACGGAGTTGAGGATCAACAAGAAAATTATAAAAAATCTGGATTCAAATTGGCCTACGGCAATGTCCGGTATGAAGGAATGGGGAAAATTAGCGAAGTGAAAAATCCCAAGATAGTTACTATCTCTGAAAGCATTTTTGCTGACGTAGCAGATTACGACAAAGATGTTTTTCCTGTTTCCAGGGAATCCTTTTTAAGCACATGGTTTAAACAGCCAGAAAGCTTGGCCGTAGCTTACGTTGAAAGAGGAAAAGTTTCGGGATATGGAATGGTGCGTAAATGCATAAACGGTTTCAAAGTTGGTCCCCTATTTGCAGATTCGGCTAAAATCGCTGAAATTCTGTTTCAGAGCTTGAGAAGTCACGTTGGAAAGGGAAATAAGGTGTTTATTGATGTTCCAGAAGTTAATAAACAAGCAGTTAGTATGATGAAAAAATATCATTTGAAACCAATTTTTAAAACGGCCAGAATGTATACAAAAGAGCTGCCAAAGGTTGACCTGAATAAAACTTTCGGGGTTACTACTCTTGAGATCGGATAACCATGAATATACACATATTGATGCACGAAAGTTTTGAAGCTCCGGGGGCAATTTTAGATTGGGCCAGAAAACACGATCACAAAGTTTCTCATACTCGTTTTTCTCTAAATGATAAGTTGCCAATAAACATTCAGGATATAGATTTTTTAATTGTAATGGGTGGTCCGCAATGTCCGGCTACTACCGAGCAGGAATGTCCACATTTTCATTCCGCTCAAGAAATTGCATTTATTAAGGCGGTCATTGACGAAAATAAGTTAGTTTTGGGAATATGTTTGGGGGCTCAACTAATTGGTGAAGCATTGGGGGCAAAATTTGACCATAGCCCAAATCGGGAAATCGGTGTTTTTGACCTTGAGCTAACTGAAGCTGGAAAACAAGATAAGATCTTTTCAACTTTCCCAAATAAGTTTGCTGTGGGCCACTGGCATGGTGATATGCCCGGCTTAACACCAAAATCGGCTGTTTTAGCCTTTAGCAAGGGTTGTCCCAGACAAATAGTCAGATATTCACCAAAAATTTATGGGTTTCAGTGCCATTTTGAGTTTACGAAAGAATCTATGGAAGGCATGATTAATAACAACTCACATGAGTTGGAACAATATAAATCACTACCTTTTATCGAAACGGCAACCGAATTAAGGTCACATGATTACGATACTATTAATGGGTTATTATTCAAATTCCTGGATTACATGCAGGCTCAGTTTGACTCCAAGTTTGGGTGAGCTATTTTGATTAGATATTTTGTGTGCCGAGAATAGGCTTGTAGTCGTACCTATTGCCGAGTTTAAAGGGTACTTTAGAGACGGAAACGATGAAGTTACTTTATTAGCTATACAACTAAATCAAATTGGCTGTAGAGAAGGATTTAATGAAGTTAAAGAATGACCAGTCAATTTACTAGATCGTTTTTTCTCTCTCGTTCCAGTTGTCATAACATCAACTTCTACGGAAGGAGCCCAGTCCTTATCTGGAGTTGCCTCGTCTCTCGCCCATCCTAATGCCCATTTAGCCTCAAAAGCAGTAAATTCCTTTTTCCTTATTTGAACAGGAGATAAATTCCAATCGCGGGACAATTTAAGGTTTTTATCATTAGTAGGGTCGTATTCTGCCGAACCTGGTATTATTTCAAATACATCCGGTATTCCAAGTGAATTGCTGTTTCCGATCACGAACCATAAATAGCGGTGTGCTACTTTATTATCGTTTTCCATATAAAGACGGAATATAGCTCCCGGATAATAGTTTTTTAATACAATAACTGAGTCACTATCTGCAGTAAACTTTTGTATTTCAACTTGATCCCCCACAACGAATCTGTTTACGGCGGATTTTGCAATTTTTTCAGATCGGAATCTTGTAATTTTCTCGTTAAATTTTAAAACACCTTCTTTGACGTAATCACCTATACTTAGGTCTTCCGGCATAATTGTTAAATAATTATCTAATTTAGTTATTTTACTCCACTAAACTTATTAGGTAAAAAGGTTCGGAGTCCAAGTCAAAGTAGTCAAAAATTCGAAGCGAGATAAACTTGTGCCGAGAATTGGAATCGAACCAATATTTGACGCTCTTCAGGCGCCCGCCGTGACCAACTTGGCTATCTCGGCAATTTAGAATTGTCGTATGTACCGAAGAGAATTATAGCAAAAGAACTTATATTGACGATATGGGATGTGATTGTGCGGGCTATTTCCCCCGGATTTAGGTTCTACATTCCCCCTGGCATGTGAATTCCTAATGGTCGATTGGTTAGTGCTTCATGGAATGTTCTTCTCGGATCCGTGAAGTTTGCCTTATTATCAAAAATCGATAAAAGCGTGTTTGTATTTCCAAACTCCCACCAATGTGCACCAGCTATATCGCCGGTGTGGTGGTTGATTATTTGGAGATGGATTTTTTTTATATATCTGGCTAAATATACTCTGGCGGCTATACTCATTACGCCTCGAACTAGAGCCAAATTCATTAACTGATCAGGGGTCATGGCCCTTATCTGGTCCAGGGTAATTTTTGTGTATGGATCAAATATTCGATAGGCTTTTTTATAACTACGGACCTTGCCTGTTGTAAGACTCTTAAAAAGCTTCTGGTCCCGATCTGGAAGTAATTCAACGTGCAATTCTCGTCTTAAGGCGGCCATGTCTTGGGTTGCTACCGCTTCTGAATCGTGTCTGTTAATCTCGCAAGATGCTCTAGCCAAAGTATCCTTAAACTGCTTAAAAGCTGAATCCGTGTTACCCAAGCCTTCGAGAAACAGATTTTTCTGCTCTTTACCGCTGGCTGCCATGTTGATACGGATTGTATATATATGACCTATAAAAGTCAATTTATGCCTGTATTTAGCGAAAAGACTTAGAGTTTTGATTAAGTATTTCCGACTCGACTGCTTTTGTGTCAAATTTTAGGTCATACAAACCGACAACACCTAATTAGCTTTTTTCGCTACGTTGCTTTTGATACCTCTCAAAAATATTTAGCGGTTATCCCCCATCATCTATACCAGGATCAGACTTATGAAAATTCGAGCACTTTGGTGGACGATGAGGGATTTGAACCCCCGACCCCCGCTGTGTAAAAGCGATGCTCTAACCAACTGAGCTAATCGTCCCTGAGATATAAAGTAAGTGCCGGGAAGAGGACTTGAACCTCCATGCCATTTCTGGCACACGCACCTCAAGCGTGCCTGTATACCAATTTCAGCATCCCGGCATATGCTTATTATACTTTGTTGGTGTGTGGGCCGAAGAGGACTCGAACCTCCACCCCTTGCGGGATACGCTTCTGAAGCGTACGTGTATGCCAATTTCACCATCGGCCCGTCTATCAGATATTATATAATACATGGAGTTAGCCGGGGTGGCGAAATGGTAGACGCAAGGGCCTTAAGAGCCCTCGACCCCTAAGGTCATGCGGG
>MEXR01000016.1 GCA_001773775.1 Candidatus Amesbacteria bacterium RIFOXYB1_FULL_44_23
TTCCCCCATTTTGTTTATTACTCTCAGTTTTTTGCTTCGCGTTCATGCTGACACATTCTATACTAATACTCCCAATTCTTCTACCGGTACTCAGACCCATACTTCATAAGCATTCTTTCCACCACCGGCCAATATCGCAAGGGTACAAACTCCAACATTCCCCTAACTTTGTTTCTATCCCCATAAATCCGAACCAAATTATCTTCGACTCCTGCTCCCTTTTTTAGTCTTTCTAAATTATCCTCAATTAGAGTTGCCATCAATTCATCAGCTTTCCCTCTATGTTCACTAGCCTGCCATGCTTCTAACCTGCCATTTTGTTTCAGCACATTTAAGTACTTTTCAAATCCCATCTCCACAAATCCACAACCATAATCCCTACTCAAATACGTTATTAATGACTCGGAATCCAAACTCAATCCTTCAGAAATAATTGCCGCTCTTTCACCCACCATTATTTCGTCATATAGTCCACTACCTGCTTGGCCAGCATTTACCGTCAAATTCACAGCTGCTAAGAGCTCGTTCGGATCTGCAGCCCCTGTCGCCTCAACAGCCAATTGGGCGTAGTGTCGATTTGAATTGGAAGTTTTTTCCCTTCCCCAATTTATCAAATTACATCTAGTAAAAATTTCCTGAACCAAGTGCTCTCTTTCATGTATTGGCACATTACGCTTCTCCCCTAACATTCTTTTTTGAGCAGTCAACATTCCTTTCTTTCCTTCCTTCGTTGTTATACCTAGCTTAATTCCCCCCAACCTGCCAAGTGTAGATTGCGGCAATGTCTTTCCGGTCTTTAAATCTTTGTTGACTAAATTTTTAAAATCTTCCTCTCCAGACAAACTCATATGAATCGTTATATCAGTCCTCTCAAGCATTACTCCCCCTTTTGGCGTCATCCCCACTACATCCTCATAAAATTTGGCCGCTATGTCCCCCTCGATTTTATCGCCCACCGTTCCAGACGACCCGGTTCGCCTTTGCCATTCACCATCTATTGCCTGCCAATAGATGTCAAACAATTTTGCTGACCTTATTAGCATTGCGGCCGCCTGCCTGTCGCCTGAATAAATATCAACAATCTCTCTTTCCACGGCCTCATAGTTATAGCCCTGACCTAAGTTTCTATTAATGGCTGATTTTGCTTCTCCCATTAACTCCAATCCTTTAATAAACTTCTTCCATTTTTCCGAATTCACCATACCTTCACCCGTCTCTTGACTATCCATACACCCTTATCTCACCTTTGCCCCCACCGGCAATCCTTCCGCACTAATAAACAAAGGCTTCGCCGCTCCGTGCTCCCCAAAGGGCAACTCTAACCCATCCACAGCCAGGATCATTCCCTGGCTTTCCTCTCCTGCCATTTTTTTTGGTTCTAAATTAGTCACAAACAAAAATCTCCTATTCAAAAAATCAGCCGGGGTATAACCATATGTCCTCACTCCGGTAAAAATCGTCCTCTTTTCACTCAAGAAATCTACGGTTAACTTAATTAACTTACTACTTTTTTCTACATCAACTGCCTCCACCACCTCCCCCACCCGAATTTCAATTTTTGAAAAGTCGTCAATCGTTATCATCGTCCAATTATACCTCCACTTGTTTTACCGTTTCCCCTCTTTTATTCATAGTCAATTTTCATGGCTTTCCTAACCTGGACCATGGTTGCTTTAGCCGCTTCCCTGGCCTTATCAGTCCCAGTCTTCAAAATTCCATGTAGCTCCTCAGACTTATTTTCAAACTCACTTCTTCGGACCCTCATCGGCTCCAGCATCTGGTTAATTACCAAAGCTAATCTTTTCTTTATTTCCACATCACCAATCTTTCCTTCCCGATACCTATTTTTGAAATCTTCCACTTCTGCCTTATCCGGATTAAACACTTCATGATAAATAAATACCGGATTCCCATCCGGATTCCCCGGATCAGTCGGATGAACTCTAGCGGGGTCCGTATACATTCCCATCACTTTTTTTGTCACCGTTTTTTCATCATCCGAAATATAAATACAATTTCCCAAGCTTTTACCCATTTTGGACTGACCATCTGTTCCCGGAAGCCTTCTCACCTGTCCTACCAACGCCTCTGGCTCTACCAGAGTTTCCCCGTACAAAGAATTGAATCTTCTCACTATTTCCCTGGTTTGCTCAATCATGGGCAATTGGTCTTCCCCCACCGGCACTAAGTTGGCCGCAAAGGCTGTGATGTCTGCCGCTTGTGACACCGGATACATAGCAAATCCCGCCGGAATATTTTTCCCATACCCCTTTTGCTTTATTTCATCTTTTACGGTCGGATTTCGTAACACTCTTTCCAGTGTCACCAAATTCATATAAAACACTGTCAATTCAGCAATTTCCGGAATTTGAGACTGAATTAAAATCGTGGTTTTGGCCGGATCAATCCCAACCGCCAGATAGTCCAACACCAATTCTTTGAGATTGTCCCTGACTTTTTGTGGATTTTCAAAATTGTCTGTCAGGGCCTGTACGTCGGCAATCATTACAAATTGCTCATATTCATCTTGTAACTTCACTCTGTTCTGCAAACTGCCCACCAAATGTCCCAGATGCAATTTCCCGGTTGGCCGGTCCCCGGTTAATATTCTCTTTTTATTCATATTTTTCATTGTATCACCTTACATAACCCACCAATAACAGTGCGTCACCCTGTTGATAATTCAATCTGTCCGTAGCTTTTCGCACCAATTCATTATTACTCCTTCTTCTCTCACCCACACCAATCATTGGAGCGTCTCCGTAATGGCCCATTACAATCATGTTTTCCCGAACTTTATCTGACACTAACCCCATATGTCTCAATACCTCCATTTCCCCTACTCCTGCTTCCCTATCAACCGGCACCACTTCGCAGCAAACATTCTTCATTATTTCCACTACCCGATCATTTTGGGTCCTCACGGCCACCACTCCAAACTTTTTCGCATGTTGCGCCACAATCCGCTCCACAATTCCGGATGGCGTCCCCTCTCCCTTCACAACTCCCGAAATATAAGTGCCGTTCACCTCCGGAAAATCCTTCATCACCGCAAACCCCACAGCCGTTTCATTTTTTAAGATTACATACAGTACTCCATCTCTTACATGCAAGGCCACATCCGCCCTGAAATCCACTGTCGGCATCCGCTTAAATCCGACGCAAGCTGCCGAAAACAGCTGGTCTTCTAAAATTGTCCTCTGTTTCGGATTCATCAAATCCAAAGCTCTGACCTGAAAAACTCCGCACCCATTCTCACGAAAGCACCCAAACTAAACCCTGGCCGTCAAAAAAGCTCAGGGCCTCAGTTCCAAACTGTAATTTATTTTCCTTCATGTTTTAAAAAATAAAAATCCTGGCCGAAACCAGGAACGTCATCAAAATAACTTTTGACAAGCTCCGTTAATTACGACACTTGTTGCGACACTTTACGGTTTTGCCTCCGTCTGGTATTTAGCCAGCCCTTTATCAGACTCGGTTCCAACCCTCCGAATCATCAGGTTTATGAATTATGGCCTTATTATAGCACAAATATTCAATTTAATCCCCCTTTTTACCCAGCACTCGATCTCGAGCTTTTTGTTCCAGCGCCTCCGCTGCTCTCAGCTTGCCTTTGGCCCTCATCTCATTTTTTACTGCATCCAAGTCTACATCCGTATTCAACACCTCTGATCCGTTAAAGAAATCTCTCAACCGTCGCCTAACTTTTTCGATTAATCTACCTTTATCATCGGCACTGGCCGGATTTTCCACAATTCCCTTACTAAGCTCCCTAACATCTCTTCTGTCTCTAACAGGTAATCCGTCCCAGTCTAACCCATGGTACTTTGCCGCCTTCCTCTCAATCTCACTCACATCATATTTTTCTTCACCCACGTTTAATTTATAGCACACCGGAAAAATTGGCAACAAAATGGCAGTGGTATAAATCTCATTTTCCCCGCATTAGCACCCCACTTGCTACCATATGTCTGATTATTCTCCAATCTCCAACAAAACTAGCCCTATTCGCATACATCAACTCCAGTTCACACCTTCTCTCCATATCCACTCCGTCTCGATATAGTACACACCCCAGCCCTACCACCCCCCACGACAAACCGTTTTTATAATGCCCAATCAAACTTTTGAAAGGATCTTTGTCCAAATTTGGCTCGATCATTGTATCCCATTCCCTGGGACTCCAATGCCTTGCACCTACGAGCGCCAAATCTCCATTTACCACGTTCAAAACCTGAGGTAATTCATCCACACTAAAGCGCCTCAGATACCTTCCTACAGGAGTGACTCTGGGATCATAACCATTTTTTAATAAAATTGTCGGCGGTAAATCAGCCTCCAATTTCTCCGATCCCTCGTGCATACTTCGCACTTTCAGGATTTTCAACTCCCCCACGCCGGGATGCACCCTTCTTAATGCCACAAATGGATTTTTCCTGTCACCGCACCACACTGGAACCGCCCCAAACATTGCTACACTCAAAGCTGGCACTAACATAGCTGCACCCAAAATCCACTCATAATAACGCTTGGCTCGACTGTTCCACCACTTTTCTCCCACCACCGAACTGTCGGTTTCTAATAATTTCTCAGCCAGTTGTAGTGTTTTGTCCCATTCCATGCCCTAATTATAACTCCCATTACGGTTTCTTGACTTTTGCAACTAAGTTGCAATAATATAAAGCGCATGAATAAATACCGCCTGACCCAAACCCGCTCCCAACTGCTCAAGCTGCTTAAAAACACTCCCCTTCCGGTTTCAGCTGAAGATCTTTTGCAAAAAGTTCCGGTTAATAAAACCACCATTTATCGCCAACTCACCTCCATGGTTGCCCAGGGTCTTATTAAACCGGTCTTATTCACTGACCGCACACTTCGTTACGAATCAGCCGACCGTGATCATCACCATCATCTGATCTGCACCAACTGTAAAAAAATTATCGACATCTCCTTCCCTGAGAACATCGAGCAAACCGCTCAAACCTCAGCTTCCGCCCAAAAGTTCAAAATCAACACCCATCACTTAGAATTCTTTGGCCTTTGCCAAAATTGTCAATAAACCATGAGTATTTTCTTCCAAGCCTTACTTTCCGCCTTCATCATCAGCTGCGGTTCGCTTGCCGGCATTATTACGCTTTCAGTCGATCCCAAAAAGCTCAAGGATAGCCTACTGCTTTTAGTTTCTCTGTCTGCGGGGGCCTTAATGGGCGGAGCTTTTATTCATTTACTTCCCGAGGCTGCCGAACTTCTGCCTTCATCTGCCTTATTTTCCACCGTCCTGCTGTCCTACGTCCTTTTCTTTGTCATCGAAAAGATATTCCATTGGCGCCACTGCCACCATGGCCATTGTGACGTTCACACTTTCGGTTATATGAACCTGGTCGGAGACGGTATTCATAACTTTATCGACGGCCTCATCATCGCCGCCACTTTCATCGCCGATCCCCGACTGGGGATTATTTCCACCATTGCCGTGGCCCTTCATGAAATTCCCCAGGAAATTGGTGATTTTGGAGTTCTGATGTATTCCGGCTTCAGCCGCACCAAAGCTCTGTTGGCCAATTTTGCCGTCGCCACCATCTCTCTCTTGGGAGTTATCGTGGGGTTTGCTCTCGACACCCACGTTCATTACTTTCTTCCTTATCTCATTCCGTTTGCCGCTGGCGGCTTTATCTATATTTCAGCTTCAGATCTGTTACCAGAACTGCGCAAAGAAACTAATCTGCAAAAATCCTTCACCTCTTTTACCGTATTTGCTGTCGGCATTCTCATCATGTACGCCACCTCATTTCTGGAATAACCCTCTCCCAAAACTACAGGACATCCATTCAAAAAAAGGCCCTATTCAGACCCGAACACACTTGTGGATAAGTTGTACATTTACCCATCCCGGAAATACTGTTAAAATAACATCGATCTATAAAACGTGCGGGGTAGTGTAGAGCTGCACGGAAGGCTCATAATCTTCCAGACCGGGCGCGACTCCCGGCCCCGCAACAAAGATATTTTCTCTAAGGGTGTGCCCGCTCATACAACTATTTTACATTCGGCACAAATTCATATTCCTCGGTCGAGGTTATTCTTATCATCTCAGTATCAGTGAAAGACTTGCTCATTTTGATGTAGTTTCCCGGTATCAGTTTCTTTGCTTCCTCTATTAAGTTGAAGTCTACCCGTTCAAAATTTGGATAAAGTGAAAATAAAATATAATTATCCTCAACCGGGTGTGTGTGCCCCAGTACCCACACATCCGCCACCTTAGGCTCTATTTTGACAATTTCCTCCGACAAATTTTTCAAGTCACGAATTTCCTCATCACGCTGGAGGTAAATTAATAAAGAGTATTCTTTTGGATAAACCTTATTGGCCAACTTTTTCATTACTTCTTCCCGAATAGTCCCACTGTTGTGCCTGGTTATTTGCATAATTTCCACTTCCCGCCAATTCATCACGTTGTGAGGTTTTCTAATATCTGTCCACATACACAACATGTCCGGCGGGTCCTCATTCGGCACCTGCAACCACCAGTTCTTCTCGGTCAATTTATTTATGCCAAACAATGCCATCCCCATTATCCAAGCTTCTCTTTCTTTTTTGTATTTATTATTAGTTACTGAACTTATACCCTCTCTCAGCCTTATTTGGCTAAAGTAATTTACCCCATACGCTGGTGAAAACCAGATATTTTCATCCCACGGAAATTTCATATTCACTTGGCAGCCACTTTTCTTAGTACAACCCAATTAGCTCCAAAAGACGGGGTGTTGAATCCACGCACCCATTCCTGTTTGTCACTGCTACTCTTGAGTTCTTCATTCATCTCTTTTCCAACTACCTCCAAACCAAATTTGGTTATCATCCTGCTGTCCACCGCAAAACTGTCCAGACCACTTCCATACATTACCAGTAATGCCCCCTCCCTCCCGTATTCCTGAAATAGTTTCATCCTATCTTTAACCTCTTCCGGCCAAGGGTAACTCACCATCACATCAGCTGCACGTAATGCAGCCTTAATTTCTGAAGTATTTTTTGAGTCATCAACTGAAAACTCTCCGATAATTGGCTTTATATTTCCGGTATTTATTCCCAAACCATTTAACCTATTTTTCTCGACTTCAAATTGGCCAACTAAATTACCATCTCGTTCAATTAGGGTTACATCAAAACCCAGTTGAGCCAAAGCAAAGCCCCAGGAACCATCTCCACCACCCAAATCAACAGCCTTTTTTCCTAGTGGTATTCCTTCATTCATGGCCAAAGCAGCCAGACCAGAGCTTACGCAAACCGCATCCACCGTATCTATAGGCACCCATTTTTTATCAATATGACCACTATCTCGCCAATATGCCATCACCGAATGATAATAATTTTCCATCCCAATAAGCTCAGTCACCACTCTTGGGTCAATTACTTCGCCGATATCAAAACCCTCATACAATTCTCCGTTTAGTCTTTGTGTTTCCTGCATTCCCCACTCAGTCCTGTCCACGGCTCTTAACCTGGCATGCATTTCCCCATATGACTCCACCGCCCTTGAGCCAACCAAAGTCTGAGCCAGTTCATCCATATGCTGATGTTCACGCTTAACTCTCTTATCAAAATTGGTTCCTTCACCTGCCTCAGCCATTTCCGCTGCCACTGCCTCTTTTATTCTTTTCCACTCTCTGGTGGGGTCAAATGTCACCCTAAATTCCTGCTCTTTTGCTAAAATCCTTGGTAACCCGGTAGGTTGTTCATCAACGCCCATTTATAAGCATTTTATCCTCTTAACTTCGCTTACGCAAAAGATTAGTGCACGCTACAAATTCGGGATAAAAAAAGTTGTTAATGACAAAAAGTAATTTCTTATGTCTTCCAGCCCCCGCAACAAAAAACGCAAAAATCAGCTTAATTTGGCTTCAATATCACTGTGTTTGTTCTTATTCTTGGTTTTTCCCGGCTTGAAACAGTCCATCAAAAATTACTGGCTAAATAGACTACGACCTTCCGCTGTAATAAGATAAATCCATGAAGAGAAATATTGTCACGGCCGTCCTTCTCTCCACAGTAAGTATTCTCGGCCTTTCAGGTGTTGGAAACTTTCTGCTAAAAAAGCAAGAATCATCCCCCACCATCTTTCCAGACCTCGTCACCGCCAGACTGGCCACCTTATGCACTATCAAAAACTACGATGCAATAGCCTTAAGTAGTCTCAGACGAACCGGTGAAAAGTACGAAAAAATAACTCCAGCAATATTATCCGATTCGAAAAAAAATGCTTTGGATGACTACAGTATTAAAGCTCAAGAGTTATGTAAGGCTGCAGCCAACAGTAAAAGAACTGACAAAAAACAAGTATCCGACTCGTGGTTAATTTATTACAACTTCAGCTTGGATTTACCCTCCAAGGTTGGGTATGAAATTCACCATTTCCAGGGACAGTGGCAATTGGTGCTTCCAAATCGTGGTTTAGCCTTGTAAAACCCCAAGCTAGGTTATACTGACTTTTGTGTATTACCTTTACCTTCTACTCTGCTCCGACGGCAGCTTATACACAGGCATTACCAATAACCCCTCCAGACGCCTCTTAGACCACCAAAAAGGCCGCGGAGCAGCCTATACCCGTTCCCATAAGCCCGTCAAAATTGTCTATCTAGAAAAGCTCCCAGATAAATCCTCCGCTCTCAAACGCGAAGCCCAGATCAAATCCTGGTCCCGATCAAGAAAACTCAACCTGTTTTCTTAAAGCATCCAACTCTCTTTTCATCTCCACCATCTTCAGCTCCCGATCTACCATCAATTTATTAGTCGATTCCAATTCTTTTACTTTTAATTCCAATTCCGCAGTCCTTAACCCAATTTCTTTCTCCAAAGCCTTTTTGGACTTCTCAATCTCTTCCGTTCGGACTTTCACCTCGGATTCAAACACCCTTTTAGCCTCATCTAATTGCTTGTTCGCCTCTTTCAGCTGAACCGACTGTTTTCCCACAGCAGATACGGTAGAAAATATCAGACCAATCGTCACCACCACAAAAATAGCCCCGAAGAAAAAAATCAAACTCACTAAAGTCGGCATAATCTTCCCGGTCAAATAGCTGCTACCTGTTACCAAAAAGTAGGCAAACAATAAGTAACCTATGCAAAAAATCAAAATCAATCCCAACAACACTACCCACCATTTCCTCAAAGTCCGATCGCCCATCAGCTTCAAAAGCCCAACTAATCTCCAAACGCTACGCCCAAAAAGCGCTAGACCCACTGTCACCAAAACTAGATTGAACATTGTTCCATACTCCCCCTCAATCTTTCTCCACTCCCCATCTATTGTCAAGGCAAGCCAAATGCTAAAATTGCCTCACAGGCTACGTAGCTCAGTGGTAGAGCGGGGTCTTCATAAGGCCATGGTCACAGGTCCGAATCCTGTCGTAGCCACCTAAAAACCCAAATACAACCTTCTCCACCTCTTCCAGTTTGGCACCTGTTCGGACTCAGATTTCGGCAATTTATCCACCGACGCCTCTAGGTCCGTTGGGTCAATAACTACAACCACTTCCCCCTCCTTGCCATACCCCAGCTTCTCTCTGGCCAATCTTTCCATATACTCGGGCGTTTTTACCCCCCTCAGCTCGCGCGTCAGATTTTCGTTCTCCCGCTGCATCATTTCTAGCTCTTTTTCAGCCTCGGTTACCCGATCCCCAGCCTTGAGCAGTCTGACCACATTCACTCCCGTTCGCACCACCAAAACCCAGCCTAAAACTACAATCAGCCATCTGGTCAGTCTTTTACCCATCTTGCAATGATCTATTTTACATTGTAGAATTCCCAGAAGATAACACATCCTGTAGTATTATGCTATAATGCAACCTATGGAAAATATTCCCGATCCCGTCAGTTTTGATCAAGCCCTAGACAAGTTTTTGAGTCATTTAACCACTCAAAAGCGCTCTTCAGCCACCAGCATTGCCTATGGCAGCGACCTTTCTCAGCTCAAAGACCATATGGCCGGAAAGCGCATTACCCAGGCTACCACCATTCAAACTGAGCACCTTCAGGATTACGTTAACCATCTTTTCTCCAAAAACTACACTCCTAAAAGTATCAGCCGCAAAATTAACTCACTCAAGACATTTTTTAGATATCTTCACACTGAAAAAATCGTAACCGCCAACCCGGCCGAATCCCTCGCCCACCCCCACTATGATTCCAAACCTCCCCGAATTCTAACCAAGGAAGAGTACAAAAGCCTGCGCGACGCCGTTAGATTAGATATCAGAATCAGTGCAGTTGTTGAATTACTGCTTCAAACCGGAATGCGCATTTCTGAACTGGCCAACTTAAGAATCGACGATTTCAAAAAAAACGAAGTCTTTGTTCGCTCCCTGGAAAACAATCCCGCCCGCACCATTACTCTAGGCAAAGGAGCTGCCACTGCCGTACAAAATTACCTTAGCTTAAGGCCGGAAGTCAAAGATGACCACCTGTTTGTCACCAAAACCGGCCGTCCCCTTTTGATCAGAAACATCAGAACCAGCGTCGATCGCTACTTTAAAAAAGCCGGCTTGAAAGGAACTAAAGTCAACGACCTGCGTCACACCTTCATCGCCCATCAGCTTAAGGCCGGAGTTCATCCCGAAACCATTTACAAACACGTCGGCCACAAGCGTCTTTCTTCCACTCAAAAATACCTGGAACACATTGAAATTAAGGAAGAAGCCACTCTAACTCGCATTATCGAACTCTGAACCTACATCCCCGAAGTCAGATTGTAAATCGGTGCCACCATAGTCGACACTATATACCCCACAGCTAGCCCCAATAGTAATAAAACCAACGGCTCATATCCTCTTCCGGGAATCTCTTTCATCTTCACTCGATCAGGTATTTGCCCTGTTTGGATTCTTTGTTCCATATTTTCCTCCCACCGGCTCAAAAAAAGAGGTAGTACGACCAAAACCGACATCGACATCAACCCGACCAATGGATAGTCGATACCCGTGTCATTTGAAACCTGGGTTCCTAAACTACGATGCATTTCTTGCAATTTTGGCCATACTGTCATTCTTAAAACAACAACCACCAACCACACGGCTGTCATTATTATCCCCATATAAATTTTTCTGCCCTGGAAGATCTTCTTGGCAGTTTTCCAATCCACTTCATCTGGTAATACACCAAATTCACTCAATATCATGGTGGATCCGGGAGGATTCGGACCTCCAACATACTGTGTATAAGACAGCCG
Source organism: Candidatus Amesbacteria bacterium RIFOXYB1_FULL_44_23 (assembly GCA_001773775.1). Classification (GTDB taxonomy): domain Bacteria; phylum Patescibacteriota; class Microgenomatia; order CAZETR01; family Amesbacteraceae; genus MEXR01. The sequence goes on from MEXR01000016.1 coordinate 11,222, forward strand.
CTCTACCGTTGAGCTACGGATCCAACCCCCCCATTATACTTCCCCAACTAAGTCTCCAAAATACCAAAAAGTTAATTAAAACAGCCCTACAACCTCGATCTCTCCGCTATCTCATGCTCAACCAATCTCATATCCCGTCCGTACTTAAGTCTGGACAACTGCTTAATTGCTTCCGCTAATTTCGGGTTAGACATTGCCCGTTCCGCCTTGATGTCTTTAGTCACATCCATCGAAAACGGCACCACCGGCTCATTATTTACGATAGTTTTTATGTAAACATGGAATCTTTCAATGTTTAATAGGTCTGATTCATTAAACGTTGGTGAAAACTCATGCTGCAAAAAGTTTGCATCCGCCACACCGGTTCTAAACGACATCAAAGTTCCCACATTCCCGAATACTGCGTTTTTCACTTCATCCTCCATTTGTGAGGTAAATTGATTAGCCACAATTAAATTCAGTTTGTATTTACGAGCCTCTGACAGAATAGTTGCAAAATCCGGTGTCGCGAAATTCTGAAACTCGTCTACGTATAAATTAAACGGCCTTCTGTCTTTCTCCGGCATGTCCGCCCGGCTCATGGCAGCAGCTACCAACCGCGGCACCAGCACCAACCCTAAAAAGTTACTGTTTTCCTCGCCCAATTTTCCTTTAGATAGGTTAATAATCAGTATCTTTCCCTCATCCATCACTTTGCGAAAATTAAACGCACTTTTATTCTGACCAATGATATTTCTGATCGTCTTGTTGGTAATAAACCGTCCGAATTTGGACACAATATAATCCAAAACTTCAGATTTATGAAAATCAGATGTTTGCGCAATTTGGTCCGTCCAATACCGGCGAACCAAGGGGTCCTTTACTCTCGGTAACATTTCCTGCACAAATTCCGGCCGTTGCAAAGCTTGAACCACTTCGATAAATGTTCCTCCATCCACTCCGTCCATAACTGTCAACATTGCGTTTCTGATGGCATGTTCGAATCTTGGTCCGATAATTCCTGTTTTGTGCGGGTCATACAATTTGTACATCATCCCGATTACGGCATTCGTCGCCATATGTCTTTCTTGATCATTGTTAGTCTCCAACAGGTTCAATCCCATCGGCCATGCTTCATCTGAAGGATCAAAAAAGATTACGTCTTCGGCTCTTTCCGGCGGAATGTATCCGAGCAAATCCTCAGCCAAATCATGAGGATCAATCACGCAAATTCCCTTGCCGGCTCGCAAGTCCTGCAAAATCATCGTCTTCA
>MEXR01000017.1:0-1423 GCA_001773775.1 Candidatus Amesbacteria bacterium RIFOXYB1_FULL_44_23
AAAGAATTTTAGGTATGCCGGTCAGAATCGGTGCTCCCACGGATATTTCCGGACTGATCGACGAAATCGAGCATCCGTCTTTTGCCACCTCGGTCGGTCTGCTAAAACACGCCAAACAACTGTTGGAAGAAAACGAATCGGGAGGCCAGACCTCAGTTCTTTCCTCGCTTCCCAAGTTTGATCAATTACCGGTTAAAGGAGTAGCGGCAAAGGTAGTTAATTGGTTCAAGTCTTTACTACCTTGATTCTCATTGCTACAATCAGCACCAAACTATCGATTTCCTAGACTTTCGTCAAAGACTTCTGCCCCGAAGTTTGAATAAAAATATATGGCACTAGTAAAACCAGATGTGGGGAAGTTGGCCAGAATAAAGGTCATTGGTGTCGGAGGTGGGGGAGGAAATGCCCTGAATTCGATGATTTCTCAGGGGGTGATAAACGGAGTTGATTTTGTTGTCGTCAACACCGATGCCCAGGTCCTGCTGACTAATCTTGCAGAAACCAAACTTCAGATTGGGGAAAACTTAACTAGGGGACTAGGTTCAGGCGGAAATCCGGACATCGGAGCCCAAGCTGCCGAAGAGTCGCGGGAAAAAATTAAAGAGTATCTTTTGGACTCGGACATGGTATTTATCACTGCCGGTATGGGTGGTGGTACCGGAACAGGAGCCGCCCCGGTTATTGCTGAAGTCGCAAAGGAAATTGGAGCTCTCACAGTAGCCATTGTCACCAAACCTTTTGCTTTCGAGGGTGCCAGGCGCATGGTTAATGCCGAAGACGGAATTGAAAAATTAAAAAACAAAGTCGACACCCTAATCGTCATCCCCAATCAGCGGCTCATGGATGTGGTCGATCGCAAAATGACTCTTTTGGAAGCCTTCCGGGTAGCCGACGGTGTTTTGACTCAGGGTGTTCAGGGAATATCCGATATTATCACCGTGCCCGGGCTTATAAACGTTGATTTTGCCGATGTCAAAACCATTATGGTCAATGCCGGATCCGCTTTAATGGGCATCGGAGCCGGAGTCGGCGAAAACCGGGCTCAGATGGCAGCCAGAGCCGCAGTTTCCTCTCCGCTACTGGAGGTTTCGATAGAGGGTGCCAAAGGTGTGCTCTTTAATATAGTCGGTGGTCCGGACATGACCATGTTGGAGGTCGACGAAGCCGCTCGAATCGTTTCCGAGGCAGCCGATGCTGACGCCAACATTATTTTTGGTGCAGCCATCAGTGATAAATTAGTCGATCAGATGAAAATTACCGTCATCGCCACCGGGTTTGATGAGGCCAGATCCAGACTGGCAGGAATGGTAGCTAAAAATCGACCGGTTCATACAGGCAGCCAAATCAACCTAGGTATTGTCAGTGAAAAACCCAGGCAGGGCAGACCCATTGCAGCTACTAAAGCCCCGCCCGCTAATCAGGC
>MEXR01000017.1:1521-30827 GCA_001773775.1 Candidatus Amesbacteria bacterium RIFOXYB1_FULL_44_23
GGGATATTCCGGCATTTCTAAGACAAGGTCGATAAATTTTGATAGAATTCTCGTATGGCTTTCAAGCAAGTTTCGTCCCAGGTGGATTTTCCGCAACTGGAAAAAGATATTCTTAATCATTGGTATAAGTCCGGAATCGTCAACAAGTATTTAACTAAAAATTTAAACTCCCCCAAAAAATTCTCTTTTCTGGACGGACCGATTACTGCCAATAACCCCATGGGGGTACATCACGCCTGGGGCAGAACCTACAAAGATTTATGGTTAAGATTTCACACCATGAAAGGGGAGGCCTGCCGGTATCAAAACGGTTTTGATTGCCAGGGTTTATGGGTGGAAGTTGAAGTCGAAAAAGAGTTGGGATTTAGATCCAAAAAAGACATAGAAACTTACGGCGTCGCCAATTTTGTAAACAAGTGTAAAGAGCGGGTGATTAAATACTCAACTATTCAGACCGAACAAAGTAAAAGATTGGGCTATTTCATGGACTGGGACAATTCATATTTCACCATGTCTGATGAAAATAATTACGCTATTTGGGGGTTTTTAAAAGAATGTTGGCAGAGAAAATGGATTTACAAAGGCCACGATGTTGTTCCCTGGTGCCCCCGTTGTGAAACGGCAATTTCGCAACACGAAATATTAACTGAGGATTACAAAGATATCACCCACGACTCTGTTTTTGTCGAATTTCCCATAGTCGGTCGCCAAAATGAGTACTTGCTCATCTGGACAACTACCCCTTGGACTCTGATTGCCAATACGGCAGTCGCCCTTGATGCGGATCTTGAATACAGTCTGGTTGAAGGCAACACCGGCTGCTTGTTCTGGGTAGCATCGGCCTTAGTGGAGTCGGTATTTAAGTCCGGTTACAAAAAAATCATTAAAACGGTCAAGGGCAAACAACTAGCTGGTCTTAAGTACCTTACCCCCTTTGATTCAATTGACAACATCAAATCAGCCCTGGACTCTTTTCCTGAGTCCTTTCATGTCACCGTACTCACTGATCCTCAAATTATGCCCATCTCTCAGTTGGAAGGCACCGGACTAGTTCACACCTCAACCAGTACCGGCGAAGAAGACCATAAATTGGGTAAAAAATTGGGACTACCGGTAATTCCGGCCATTGACGATCAGGCCAATTATTTACCGGGTTTTGGCAGGTTTAGCGGTCAAAATGCCAAAAAACATCCGGAAATAATAATCGATTTTCTCAAAACCAAAGATTTAAACGGGGAAGATTTTTTATTTTCTGTTTTGCCGTACCGGCACCGATATCCTGCCTGCTGGCGCTGCAAAACTGAATTGGTTTGGAAAGTTACCGACGAATGGTACATAGCCATGGATAGGCCGGACCCTACCGATAAAAGTCACCGCTCATTTAGAAAGCAAATGATCGCCATCACCAAAAAAATCCACTGGCTTCCGGGTTTTGGACTGGACCGTGAACTCGATTGGTTAAACAACATGCACGACTGGTTAATTTCCAAAAAAAACCGCTACTGGGGCCTGGCTCTCCCGATATATGAGTGCTCAAATTGCGGCCATTTTGAAGTTGTCGGCGATAAGGGTGAACTGCAGAAAAAATCGGTTTCAGGTTTTGATGAATTTAAAGATCATTCACCCCACAAGCCCTGGATTGACCAGGTTAAAATTAGCTGTCCCCAGTGTCAGACCGTCGTTTCCCGCATCCCTGATGTGGGCAATCCCTGGCTGGACGCCGGCATCGTCAGCATTTCCACCTTGCCGGAGGGTTGGTTCCCGGCCGATTTCATAACCGAGTCTTTCCCCGGTCAGTTCAAAAATTGGTTTTACTCAGTGATAGCCATGGGAACGGTTTTGAAAAAGAGCCCTCCCTTTAAAACAGTATTAGGATTTGCCTCTCTTTTGGCCGAAGATGGCCGCCCAATGCATAAATCATGGGGTAACGCCATTGAATTTAATGAAGGAGCTGACAAAATCGGTGTCGACGTCATGAGATGGATGTATGTTACTCAAAATCCGGAAGACAATTTGTTATTTGGCTACAAAAAATCCGACGAAACCAGACGCCAGTTCCATCTCATGATCTGGAATATCTATAATTTTTTTGTAACCTACGCTAATCTAAGTAATTTTGTACCTAAAATAGCCAAAATAACCAGTTCAAAAAACATTCTTGATACTTGGATTTTGTTACTTTTAAATCAGTTGGTAAAAGACGTTACCATCTCTCTTGATAAATTTGATGCTTACACGACCGGTCACCTTATAGAGTCTTTTGTTGGTGACCTGTCACTCTGGTACGTTCGTCGTTCCCGCGATCGTGTAAATCCCAGCGCTTTGGATAGTTCCGACAAAAAAGCCTGTCTGGAAACTTTGTACACTGTTTTGGTCACCTTGTCTCAGATTATGGCCCCGCTTACGCCGTTTCTCAGTGAAGAAATTTATACCAATCTTACTTCAAAAGAGTCAGTTCATCTCTCCGGTTGGCCCAAACCAGTCAAACCCCCCGCAGGTTTTACGGCCTTGCCGGATCAAATGAAACAGGTGCGAAAAATTGTGGAACTCGGTCTGTCCAAAAGAAAAGATTCTCAGATTAAAGTCCGTCAGCCATTAAGATCGATCATCGTAAGTATGCCTGCAGACGATCTTAATGACCAACTCAGAAAGTTAATTTTAGACGAAATAAATGTCAAAGAATTTATTTATAAAAAAGCTTCAGATTTATCAATAGAACTTGATACTCAGCTGGATGCCCAGCTCATTCAGGAAGGCGAATTACGGGAGCTGATTCGCCAAGTTCAGGAGCTGCGAAAGCAGCAAAATATTTCTTTGGATCAGAAAATTAACCTAGAGGCTCCTTTCCCGGCGGACTCCCAACTGATTCCCGAACTCAAACGAAAAACTTTGGCTGTAAAATTCGGCTATTCCCAGCAGATTTCAGTTTCGGTTGCCGAAGATGAATAAAATAAAATTTGATTGGTTCCTCGTTTTACCGGCTCTGTTTCTGATTGCGCTCAGCCTGACCGTTTTACGCAGCATTGCCCCACAAATATTTATTACCCAACTCTACTTTGTCCTTGTATCAATTACAGCCTTCCTAATCGTTAGCTCGCTTGATCAGGAACTTATTTTTTCGCTTCACGCCCCGTTTTATTTTTTGTTGCTGCTTTTGACTATTTCCACCTCTGTCTTTGGCTTTATAAGTAGAGGCGCCCAGAGATGGATTAGTTTAGGGCCAATTACCATTCAACCGTCCGAGATTCTAAAGCCGTTTATGCTTATTTCGCTGGCTGCCGTCTCGGTTACTCAATCTTCGCGTAAAATGTTGTGGCTAGTGTTAATCGGACTGGTGCCGATTACTACTGTTTTTCTTCAGCCTGATTTAGGAACCACTTTAGTCATGCTGGTCGGCTGGGCTTCAATCGCCGCGGCCCGTTTTTCCTTCAAGTTTTTCATCTCAATTACTCTGATAGCCTTATTGGCAGCCGTTCCTTTTTACCAGTTTTTTCTCCACGACTATCAAAAAGAAAGAATTGCTACTTTTATAAACCCATATCACGATCCCCTCGGATCCGGTTACCATGTCATTCAGTCGGTAATAGCTGTCGGCTCGGGCCAGTTTTTAGGTCGCGGCCTGGGTCATGGCACCCAAACCCAGCTTAGATTCCTGCCCGAACATCACACGGACTTTATTTTTGCTTCCCTTTCCGAGGAATTGGGATTTGTGGGTTCATTTTTTTGTCTGGTTTTGTATGCCATTCTGTATTGGCGCATTTATATTATTTCCCAACGCACGACCAGTCCCAAAGCTTCGCTTTTTTGCCTGTCCTCTTTGGCTCTGTTAAGTTTTCAGACATTTGTAAATATCGCCATGAATCTAGGAGTTGCCCCCATTACCGGCATTACCCTGCCCTTGCTATCGTCAGGAGGCTCGTCCCTGCTCTCGGTCGCCATCATTTTGGGTCTTATTAACTCCATCTCCCGCAACTCCAAAAGTGAGCCCATAATAGTAATCCACTAGCCTCAAACCACATTGATATCCCCGCCAATTGCTGTATAATCACCACATGCACGTCGCCGTTAAAATTGGATCATCTCAATATTTAGTCGCTCCCGGACAGGAATTATTGGTTGATCGCATCAATACCGATCAAAAGCAATTGGTTTTCGACCAGGTTCTCCTGGTAAATGATGAGAATCTCATTCTGGTCGGTCAGCCGTTTGTACCTGAATATTCAGTAACAGCAGAGGTAGTCGACCAGCTAAAAGGCCCCAAAATAAAAGTCTTTAAGTATAAAGCTAAAAGCCGCTACCGAAAAAACCGGGGATTTCGGGCTTCTTTGACCAAAATTAAAATTCTGACCATCTCAAGTTCCCAGAAGTCAGAAAAGCCAAAAGTTATCGAAAAACCCGTCAAATCAAGATCCAAGTCCAAAAAATAGCTCCGTGAAGTTGAATCTTGACACCCGTGAAAAAAAAGTTTATCTTTACAACATAAATTATGGCCCATACAAAAGCTGGTGGATCAACAAGGCAAAAAGGTAATCGTCATGGAAAGCGTTTAGGCGTTAAGTTGTTTGGCGGTCAAAAAGCTCAAGTAGGTTCAATCCTGGTTCGGCAAAACGGTTCCAAGGTTCATCCGGGCGAAGGTGTCAAAATGGGCCGGGATTTCACTTTGTATTCAATCACTGAAGGCTTGGTAAAATTCATCAGACGTCAGGGAAAGAAACTAATTACTGTTGTCTCAACATGATTCAACAAGTTGTTGAAATCGAAATCGATTCTTTACAAGCCAACCCTCTCCAGCCCCGTGGCATAATTACTCCCGAATCATTAGTAGACCTGGTCGATTCCCTTCGTGAACATGGAATTCTTGAACCCCTGGTTATTGCCAAGACCCCGGCCGGCTATCAAATTATTGCCGGAGAACGTCGGTGGCGGGCCGCAAAATTAGCCGGACTTAAGGTTGTTCCCGCAATTATTAAAGAGACTACCCCCCAGGGCATGCTCGAAATGGCCATTGTGGAAAATGTTCAGAGATCAGATTTAAATTCCATCGACCGGGCCAAAGCTTTTGAAAGACTGATTACCGAATTCGGGTTGGGAAACAGCGAAATTTCCCAAAGAATAGGTAAAAGCCCGGCCTATGTTAGTAATTCCCTTCGCCTTTTGACCTTACCGGACGCACTTAAAGATGGCTTACTGTCCGGACTTATTACCGAAGGTCACGCCAGGGCCCTGGCCGCCATCGATGACACCAGATTAATTGTTGAAGCTTACAAGATAATTCTAAAAGAGTCCGGGTCTGTCAGAAGAGCTGAGGAGCTGTCAAGAAAGATGCGGGCCCAATCGGGAAACAAACCCAAAACTATTGGTTTCAGACCAGCCCACGAATTAAGCGAAGAAATTGATACGATTAGAAAAGGCCTCGAAGACTCATTGGGCGGAAAGCCGGGATCCTCGGTCAAACTGTCCAGGTCTCGGGCAGAAACCAGAATCGTCATTGTTCTTAAGGGCAATCAGGAGGAAACCGAAGAGCGACTTCAGAAAATCTACAAGAGTATTTGTGGCTAACCCTCTCTATTGATAACTTTCGTGCTGAATTAGACCAAACTTATCAATCGGCCAGTATCTGACCCACGCTTTTCCCACAATCGCCTTTTTCGAAATCGGTCCCCACTCTCTTGAGTCAGAGCTGTAACCGCGGTTATCACCGAAAACCGCATAGTATTCGTCCGGTATCACATATGGCACACCGTTACGTAGAAACGATTTTTCAGTAGTTTGATAGCTTCCGGGCAGATATTTTTCTGAAAGTTGACTTCCGTTAATAAATACCTTGCCGTCTTCGACCAAGATAGTTTCTCCCGGAAGTCCGACCACTCGTTTAATAAAATCACTGTCATAAGGTGGGGGAGCGTGAAATACCACCACGTCTCCTCTTTGGGGGTCAATCCGCCGATAGGTGACTTTATCGGTCAGAATATATTCTTTATCTTCAAAATTCGGGTACATTGAACTCCCGTCGACCTTGTGCGGTTGAACCAAAAGTAAATACACCATCATAAATATGGCAAAAGCCATGACTATTGGTTGCAATGCCTCGATGATTACCACCGAACCCCGCCTGCCTGCTGGTTTCATAATTTCATTATGATGCTTGTGTTAAAATTTGTCGAGAGAATTTTCCGGGCACTTAGCTCAGCGGTAGAGCGCTGCATTCACATTGCAGATGTCGGGGGTTCAAATCCCTCAGTGCCCACTTGAAACTGCTTCTGATCATAGTTTTGCCACTCACCATTTTTGCATTGGTTATTTTTCGTGGTCCGCCGCAGACAGATGCTCCCAGCCCTGTTATTAATACGCCGACCGTCTTTCCTACCCAAATTCCCACTTTGATTCCCACTCCGCTTCCGCAACTGATTTATATCAAAGACGTACCCTTCGCGTCCCAGGCTCCATTCGGTGATTGGAAAGACCCCCGGCAACAGGATGGCTGTGAAGAAGCAGCTTCACTGCTGGCAGTCATGTGGGCCAGAGACAAAAGCCTAACTAAAGACCAGGCCCTGACTCACATCTTAGCAATCGCCGAGTATCAGAAAGATAATTTTGGCCAGTTTACCGACACATCGGCGGTTGATACCGAAAAAAGAATAATCAGGGGATATTTCAAGTTCGAAAACAGTCAGGTAGTAACTATCAAGTCCATTACTGATTTAATAGCCCCACTAAGTCAGGGAAAATTGGTAATAGTACCCACCAATGGTCAACTGCTGAATAATCCCAACTTTACCGCCCCCGGACCCGAACGTCATAACCTGGTTATTCGGGGATATGATCGCTCGACGAAAGAATTTATTACCAACGATCCCGGCACCAGAAAAGGAGAAAATTATCGGTATCCGGAGAAAACATTATTCGACTCCATCAGGGATTATCCTACAGGCGAACACTCTCCCATAACCTCGATTGCCAAAACAGCTATTGTGGTCTGGAAATAACTTGTCTTATTCAAGATCAAGTTGCATATATCTCAACTCAGCTAGTATTTCTTTAGAAGTTACCTTTGCCGCCAGTTCTTCCACAATTTCGCGAACTAAATCAATTTGATTGTTGTTAATTAATTGTTCTAAGCGGGGCAAATATTTGGAAAGTACAATCGCCGATTCATCCCATGGGTGATCTGTAACCCAATTTTTTAAATACCCCAATCTTTTCCCGCATTCATTCCATAGATTTGCTCCCAGATTCCTGGAGTCAAAATTTACTCTGAAATAATAAGTTTTGGTTTGGCCTGGCAGTAAGAAAATTCCTGTCTCTCCACTCCAAGCTTCTATCTCATCTTTAAATCTTCCAAAGTGCAGTCTGTATGCCCCCCGACCTGTACTGTTCAAAGTTATCTTATACAGTCCATTAACCGGATCCGAAACTATCAGCAAGTTTTCTTGTGGGAAATAATCGCTACCCCCTGGTGCAGTCAATTTAAAAGTTGCCGGAGAAGATATTGTTACAACTATTGCCTTATGTTGTTTGGGATTTTGCGGAAAGACTGTAAATGGAGCCTCAAATCCAAGTATTTCCAATAGTTTAATTTGGCCTTTATCTCCGTATACGATTTCCCCATGATCGGTACCGTCTAATTTGTAGACCCCCGCAGACGCGTCCATTACCGCACTGCTTGTTACTACGGCTCCGTCGCCTGAGACGTTTTCATATTTTGTCGGTTTTCCATCGTCCCACAACCCTGCCCTTACGTCTTTTTTGCTGGGGCTTACGACTCTGATAGTTTTTAAAGTATCAATATCCGAGCCATAAATTGCATGCAACTTCGAAGCAAAACTCAGGTCTATCGCTGGATTTAAATTCAAAAAGTTATTTTTCCACTTCATGCTTCCCAGACTTATAAAGTCTCCCTTATTATTTTTTAGATACGGCTCAATCGGAAGTAAATTCTGAATGGAGGGCACAACCCGTCTTACGGTTTCGATTTCTGAAGTGTGACGGGGCGTGTTGAGCCTTAAAACTAGTTTTATCCCCAGCATTTGCCACCAATTGGAAAACCCATTAAAATCCGCACCTTCCCAAGCTAAATATGCCTTGGCCAGACCCTTGTGCGGAGTTCCGTAAGTGACAATCTTTTCCGTTTTCTCTGACAAGCCATTGTGATATGCAGCTCTGGCAACCAACCCGCCCATACTGTGACCTACCAAGTTGACTTTAGTTCCAGCAGGCTTTTCATCTAATACGGTCTCGTTTACAAAATTTACTAAATCTTGACCATTTTTTATAACAGGTTGCCTCCAGTCATATGCAAACAAATAAAGTTCTTCCCCTTTTTCATACCCTGCATGTTCCAAAGAAAATATTAGGCCGTCGTATGTATTAATGAATGGAGTTAGAAACCAGGCGGACTGGGGAACTATTTCGTTATGCACTAGGGCTTCGTAGTTCCAGCTTCCGCCCATTCCTGGAATTAATACCACTGGTGTGATGGGGATAGGTGTCGGAGTCGGGATGGGAGTTGCAGTAGGAATTGGGGTAGGAGTCAGTGTGGGGACTAATGTTGGGGTTGGCGCAACGGCAGCCGTAGCCCAGACAGAATCAAAATATACCCTTCCGTCGTGACCTCCGGTTATGTAAATACGGTCATCGGATGCAGCTATTCCTGCACAGCAAGTCGTTCTTGGTAGTCTGTTCACGCTTTCTGACCACAACCCCAAGGTGCCGTCTGGTTGAATCTCGGAATAAAAGACTCGATCATAAGTATTTGAATCATGAAGATTGGGTCCGCGCCCTCCTGCTACAACCACATGATTCTGGAAAATAGTCGTCATAAAACTATATGCATTCACCAAAAATGAACTACTCATTGGTCCGTTCCAACTGGTAATTTTTCCATCAGCATCCATAACCGCCTCCCAAATTCTATTAGTGGCTTGCCTCAGATCACCATCATACCCACCCAGTACATACAGTTTATTGCCGGTCCAGACCATCGAATGTCCAAGAAGCTTAGCAGGCAGTGTGCCAGCGTTTTGCCATGGACCAAGATTCCCGTCAGAAAGTATTTCTGACATATACACAACATCTTTAACAGTAACGACGCCAATATTTGAATTATTCCATGTTCCTCCGCCGGATACGTATACTTTGTTTCTTGCTAAACACGACGCCCCATAGGCCAAACTGTCTGGAAGATCCGGCTCACTTGTCCATGTATAATTCCCAACATGATCAATTTCGCCGCGATATGAATATTTGCTTGATACAACTACACCACCAGGGTATTCATTTCCTCCAAAAATATAAATCGAGCTCAGAGCGGACGAACTTGTAGGCCAAAAAACACTTTTTGAATAAGGAGTGGTCACGATCCAGTTGGTGCTTATGCCATTTAAATCGAGTGAAGAAAACATTACCCTATTCGTTACGTAACTAGTGCTACCTGAAATTACAGAAAGTAATCCATTAAACAAATGAGAAACATGATTTGAGGTTTGAAATGGCAAGACGGGCGCCGAAGACCATACAAAATTGAAGTTTACTGCTAAAATTTGACCAGGAAGATATGCAGTAAAAACAAAAAACAAAAAAAGGCAAGTGAGGGACTTACCTACATTCATAGCTCTGACAACCATCATGAACCATTCCAAAAATAAATTCAATATCGAAGTAAACAACAACGTTGAAAATTTTTTTTCAATAGAACATTATCGCCAACAATTGTCAGAGGATGGAAACCTTACTCAACTCAAGTGTCAGTATTCAAAAACATTACCTGAAATAAACAATGAGAATTCTGGTAAATTCTGGGACAATAAAAACTTTGACCATCTAATTTCTGAGATTTCTAATCCAATGGCCTGGGACAGGCTTATGACGGCAGGAAGTTGGATTAATAAAACTCCTAACATTATTGATGTCCTAGATATAGGTATAGGATCCGCCGAGCTAGAACAGGCTCTTTACGTTAAAGATTATCGTTTGACAGGCATAGACGTTTCACAGAAATCTTTAAATGAAGCCAAAAAAAGATTTAAACAGTTCTCGTTTATCAAAAGAGATATTGTCATCTCACCAGTCGGCACTAATAAGTTTGATCTGGTTGTCGCCTTAGAAGTATTGGAACACATTCAACCGTCAAAAATATTTTCAGTACTCAGTAAAATCTACAAGTCTCTTAAAAGTAATGGGTATTTTCTCTGCTCTGTACCGCTCAATGAGGGTTTACACGCTTTGATCACCAAACACAATTCGAATCCCAATGCGCACCTTAGAGAATACACATATCCACTAATCACAAGCGAACTGAAAATAGCAGGATTTTCGATTATTAAAAGTAAAACCTTTTTTGCATTTCACAATAACTACAAGCTTAAAAGTTTAATATCTCAATTTTTTTTCAAAAACAAAGCAAATAATGTATTAATTCTTGCACAAAAAAATGGCTAAGGTCATTTTTTTATCCCGACTCTACTATCCCCATGTCGGTGGTGTTGAAAAACATTTAAAAAAATTATCTGTGATCCTTTCCAAGAAACACCAAATAACCATTATTACGGAGCAACACGACGCCTCTCTGCCTTTAGTTGAGAATTATCCCGAGGCTAAAGTATATCGGATTCCGGTATCAAACTGTTCTGAAAAAGCTAAAAAATGGGCTATCTGGAGTTGGATTTGGCGTAATCGCAACCTGTTTAGCGAGGCAGACGTAGTGCATATCCACGACGTTTTTTTCTGGGTGCTGCCAGTATTGCCTTTCAAGATCCTGCACCCAAAAAGGTATTTCATCACCTTTCATGGGTACGAAGGAGCAAACCCCCCCCATTTAAAGCAAGTCATCTGGCACAAATTAGGAGAGCTTCTGACTTCGGGAAACATCTGTATTGGGCAGTTCTATTCCAAATGGTATTTTACAAAAGCCGACGTCGTCAGTTTTGGAGCTTGTGATATACCGTTTAAATCCGTCGCTAAAACCAATAAGGCTATTTTTGTCGGCCGCCTGGATCACGATACCGGCATAATGGAATATTTAAAAGCTGCCAAAGAGTTAAAACTAAAACTTGATGTGTACGGAGAAGGGCCTTTATTAACCCAGGCCCGGGAGTTCGTTAAAGTCACTAAAACTGAGGTTGTCTTTCACGGGTTTGATCCTAACGCAGCAGAATATATTTCTAAATACAAATATGCATTTATTTCCAGATATTTAGGCATACTGGAAAGTTTGTCCAGTAAAACAATGGTGTTTGCACACTACGACTCTGAGATTAAATACGATTACTTAAGCAATTCGCCCTTTTCTGACTGGATATTTATCGGCAAAAACAGCCAGGAGATCGCCAGCAGTGTTTTACAGTATCAAAAATACCCCAAAAGATACCAACTTTCGCTCGACAAAGGCTATAATTGGGCCAAGGAGCAGACTTGGGCCAAATTAGCCCAGGACTACGAAAATTTATGGCAAAAGTGACTTCCACCTCGGTTTCGGTTGTAATCACCGTTTTTAACGAACAAGAATCAATTTCAGAATTAATTTCGGCTCTGTCAGCCCAAACATTATCACCCAAGGAAATAATCGTTGTTGACGGTGGATCAACCGACAACACATTTCAGATTTTACAAAACCTGGCTCGCAAGCTACCTCGTCTGAAAGTTTTCCAAAGTAGGGGAAACAGATCAATCGGCAGAAACTATGGTGTTTCTAAGTCAACGTCTTCAATTATTGCCTTCACCGATGCCGGATGTATCCCTGAAAAGAATTGGCTAAAGGAGTTAATCAAGCCGTTTTCCAGTCCCACAACTACCGTTGTCAGCGGCTACTATTCCGGTCTGGCCAAAGATGATTTTCAAAGTTGCTTGATTCCGTACGTTTTAGTAATGCCTGACAAAGCCGAGAAAGGAGAATTTTTTCCTTCAACCCGCTCAATGGCGCTCAGAAGAGCCGTTTGGATTCAGTCGGGCGGTTTTGATTCCAAATTAAGCCATAACGAGGACTACGTATACGCCCATTGGTTAAAAAAAATGGGAGTAACTTTTACCTTTGCCCCCAAAGCCATTGTTGGTTGGCAGCCCAGAAAGAATTTGGCCCAGGCCTTTTGGATGTTCTTGCGTTTTGCCATTGGTGACGCCCAGGCCGGGATAATTAGACCGAAAGTAAAAATTCTGATCACCCGATATCTGGTATTTTGTTATCTTTTCTTCATCGGTTTACAGATCAAGGTTGTTTCCTATTTTGTCGTCGGCATAATGGCATCGTATCTTTTTTGGTCGGTTTCTAAAAATTATAAGTACGTCAATAAACCGGCCGCTATCCTGTGGTTGCCTGTTTTACAAATAAGTTCGGATCTGGCGGTTATATTTGGTACTTTAATGGGTCTAATGACTCGTACGTAACATGGGTTATTTAAAAACTATTATCAACGCAGTTTATTGGTCCATCGCCCAGCGCTGGGTAGTCAGGGGATTATCGTTTGTCAGAATTGCAGTCCTGGCCAGAATTCTTTTACCGGTACAAATCGGAGTCTTTGGTATCGCCACCTTAGTCTTGGGTTTTTTAGAGGTTTTCACCGAAACCTGGATTAATGTATTCCTGGTCCAGGAAGAAGGGGACATCGATCATTACATAAATACCGCCTGGGTTATCTCAATATTAAGAGGCCTCTTTATCGGGCTCTTGATTCTTGTGGGGGCACCTTTTATATCCAATTTTTTCAACTCTCCCAGATCGCTATCCGTGATTTTGTTAATTTCACTGGTTCCCGTCATTCGGGGATTTATCAATCCTTCCGTAGCCAAACTGCAAAAAGAACTGCAGTTCAAAAATGAATTCAAATTCAAGTCCGTGTTGTTTGTCGTCGAAGCAGTATTTTCAATCGGTTTGGCCCTTATTACTCACCAAGCCATCAGCTTGGTTTGGGGTATGTTAGTTTGTGCCATCGTCGAAGTTGTGCTGTCTTTTATTTATTTCCACCCCAAACCGAAGTTCGTCATCGATCGCTCGCTTTCAAGTAAAATCCTTCATCGTGGCAAGTGGGTCACTGCAGCCGGGATTTTTAATTATTTGTATCAGAATGGTGACAACCTGGTGGTAGGTAAACTATTGGGCGAGTACAGTCTTGGCTTGTACAGCAATGCTTATAAAATCAGCAGTCTGCCAATTTCTGAAGTCAGTGACGTGATTGCCCGGGTCACTTTTCCCGTCTATGTAAAAATCTCATCGGACGCTAAAAGATTGACCAGGGCTTTTGTTAAATCCAGCTTAATAGTTTCCCTGGTTTCAGTCTTCATGGGATTGGTTTTGTATGTTTTTGCGCACCCGGTTGTACTCATAGTTCTGGGTTCAAGTTGGTTAGAGGCCGTCCCGGCTCTTAGAGTTTTGGCTCTGTACGGAGTAGCCAAATCAATTACCAATACTTTCTTTCCGGTATTTTTAGCCACCAAACGTCAGGATTACATCACCTGGATATCTTTAGCCAGCGTTCTGGGTTTGGGCATAACCATCATTCCTCTGGTGAACTCTCTGGGAATCGTAGGAGCAGGTCTTGCTGCCACCTTCGGAGCGATGCTTGCCCTGCCCTTCTCGTTTTATTTTGTCTACAGACTTTTATGGTCTCATCGTTCGTAAATAGTGCTCGTTTCCGGTTGTATTTTTTACTCAGTCTCGTCCTGGTTGGAGGTTTAATACGTTTTATTCAACTCTCTTCATCGCCCTTTTTTTCTGATCAGGATTGGTACTACACGCAAGCCGTCACATCGGTACTTGAAGGAAAATTTCCTCTGGTAGGAATTACTACCAGCATTCATTGGCTGCATCAGGGGTCGCTCTGGAGTCTTTTGTTAATCCCGGGCCTGGTTATGTCGAACTACCATCCGCTTTCCGGATCATTCCTGACGATTGTTTTCGGACTGGCCTCTATTCCGCTGGCTTATTTTTTGGGTGCTTCGGTTGTCAGCCGCAAGTTGGGTCTAATACTGGCTACTTTAATAAGCCTGACCGGTTTTTCCGTTATTCATTCCGGATTGTCATACCACACTTCACCGATTCCGTTATTCATTTTAGTTTTTTGTTTAAGTTTAGTTAAACAAAAACATTTATTGGCAGGGTTATTCTTGGGTTTTTTGTATCAGCTTCATTTACTTACCTTTATTTTCTGGCCCCTTACCTTAATTTATTTATTAAAAAGAAATATCCCGGCTGGAAAGATTATCCTGGGGTTTCTATTGGGAATCCTGCCCTTTATTTATTACGGACCGGTCCAGACACTGGGAATTTTTTTCTGGCTGATTAAATTTGTAATTGGTTTAAGTCCCTCATCCGGAATGTCCGTTTCATATCAGGTCGTGTTATTTATCCCGCTGATTATTGTAGTTTCTTTTCTTCTTTCAAAACTAAAACTCTCCCTCGCACTGCCCCTGATAGCTTTGGGCATTGTTTATAGTTATTTTGTCGTTACCCCTCTCTCTCCCAGCTTGAAAGAAGAATTAGCCCAAATCAATTGCTCAAATCCAGCTTCCACCTATCTTTATTGGTGGAAATGTGAACATAATTAGAAAATATGCTTTCCGCCATTGTCATCGCCAAAAACGAGCAGGACCAACTAACCCGGTGCCTGTCTTCACTTAAATTTGCCGACGAAATAATTGTCATAGACAATAACTCCACCGATCGCACCGCTAAAATTGCTAAAGATCTGAAAGCAAAAGTTATTAAATTTTCTTTACAAGGGGACTATTCAAGGATCAGAAACTTTGCTTTACAACAGGCCAGTTATCCCTGGGTGCTTTTTGTTGATGCTGACGAGGTCGTTTCCAGTGAGCTTTCTGAAGAAATCAAATCTGAGTTATCCAAGCCTGCTTTTTCGGGCTATTTCCTGCCGCGCCTAGATTTTCTTTGGGGCCAACCTCTTCTTCATGGCGATACCGGCAACATTAAACTGCTGCGTCTGGCAAAAAAGGATGCCGGATTTTGGCGCGGTAAGGTTCACGAAACCTGGCAAATTACGGGTCCAACCGGCCAGCTGAGTCACCCCCTGCAGCATTATCCCCACCCCTCGTTATATGAATTCCTGACTTCTTTAAACCAATATTCAGATATCCGCGCTTCGGAGTTGTTTGAGAAGCAAACCAGCGCCAATATTATCAAGATAGTTTTATATCCTGTTGGTAAATTTATTAACCTTTGGCTTCTCAAAAGAGGTTTTCTTGATGGAACTGCGGGATTTGTTCATGCCATGTCTATGGCCTTTTACAGTTATTTAGTCCAGGCAAAATTATATTTCTTACACCATCCCATTCGCATCCATGAAATTGGCAAGTAGGTTAATGGTTTGGTTATTGGTTTTTGGATTTCTTTTGGGCAACCTAATTAAAGTCCCCATTATCACCCCGGAAATTAAAGTTTCTGCCCTGGATATCGCGGTCATAACCGCTCTTGCCACAACTTTACTTAAGTCAAAAAAGTTTGATATTTTTAAACTTCCGCTTGTAAAACCATTTCTTGTCTTCGGTTTAATCGCTCTGGTCAGCCTTCTGCTGTCCTACTTTTCATACGGCTTTAACGGATTATTGGTGGGATCAGCCTACCTAGTCAGGTTTGTTTTGTACTCCCTTAGCTTTATAGTCATCAGCAGCCAGCAGGCGAAAGCGACTGAAAAATGGCTTTCCGTAGGAGTGCCGGTTTTATGCCTGATCCAATATTTATTTCTCCCCGATGTCAGATTTTTGGAAGTGGCTGAATGGGATCCTCACTATTACCGGGTAGTGGGAACTTTTTTGGATCCGGGGTTTACTTCCATAATTTTGGTCTTTTTACTTTTTAGGCCGACATTGTCCGGTCGGGTTCTCTGGCTACTTACTTACCTCATGTTTGCCCTGACCTATTCCAGAAGTGGCTACCTGGCTTTCATCCTGGCATCGGCTTTCGTCGCCTCACAAAAAAAGTCCTGGTCCTATTTCTTTACCAGATTCCTGCTTATTGCCGCCACTCTGATTTTGCTTCCCCGGGCTCCCGGTGGGGAAGGGGTCAAGCTTGAACGCACCAGTTCGATAACAGCCAGAATTATAAATTGGCATAATTCCCTAACCATCTTTGCCGACCATCCCGTTATCGGCACGGGTTTTAATACCTATCGCTACGCCCAAAAGGAATATGGCTTTTTATCTGAATCCAAATGGCTCAAGTCCCACGCCGGAGCCGGAGCCGACTCGTCCCTGCTCTTTGTTTTGGCCACTACCGGCTTGGTAGGGTTTATTTTTTACTTAAAATATCTTAATCAGGTTTGGCGCCTTACAAGCCAAGATTATTACCTGCAAACTTGTCTGGTGGCTTTATTTGCCCATTCCTTATTTCTCAACTCCCAATTCTATCCTTTTGTCCTTTTTTGGCTGTCGCTGCAAATTTCTCAAAGCCTAAGGCTTGTACACCACCAGTAATTCCTTTTTGATAGTATTTCCTGCCCTGTCTGAAGCCGTCACCACAAAAGTATTATCACCGCTGGTTAAGCCAAGTTTGAGCGCAAACGTTCCGTTCATGGAAACTATCGCCACCCGCTCATTAACAGTCACCTTAGCCTCCGGGTCGGTTTTTCCCTTAATTTCAATTTTGGCTTCCGAGCCGGTCACAATCTGCCCTTCTTTGGGGCTTGTGATATCCAGATCAGGCGGGGCATTGGCAAACAATATTTCTAATTCCTCCGAATCCTGACTTTTGTTATCAGATAAATCCACAGCCCAGGCTTTAAACCGGTTCTTCCCCAAGGTTAGATTTACTTCGTCAAACAAAAAGTTTCCGTTCTCAGGTACCATTATTTGCAGTGCGGTTTCCTGATTTCGTTGTAGGTAAACACTGGATCCGGGTTCAGCAAATCCGGCAAGACTGATTGTGGCACTGTTAGTCGCGTCGAAGTCAGAATTCAGTCGGGGAGGGCTGGGGGGAATATTATCAGTTTTTTCCACACTCCTAAATGAAGATGTCACATCTCCCCAAACCACAAACATTTTAGCCAGAGCCGTAAATCCCAAACTCACCATCGCCGCCAGTATTACCACAATCGTTAGTCCCAAAAGCAATATCTTTTTCAGATTTTGCTTTTCCTGGACTCTTTGCATCCGACTCCAGCTTCTTACCATGGTCATATTTTACGCATTAATATAAAATAATGCCAATCTGTTAAGCCAGGCCGGGGTAGCTCAATGGTAGAGCAAGGGTATCGTAAACCCTAGGTTGGGAGTCCGATTCTCCCCCCCGGCTCCATGAAAGATAAATATTCAGCGGTCTGGATTTCTCATTCATCAATCGGTGACTACTTAAAGTGCCCCAGATCGTATTACCTGAAAAACGTATACAAAAATCCTCTCACCAATCGCAAGGTAACCATCATGTCTCCGCCTCTGGCGCTTGGCCAGGCCATTCACGAAGTAGTTGAGTCGTTGTCCCAAGTTCCGGTAGAAGAGAGGCTGGACAAACTTACCCCTGAAGCTTTTGAAAACGCCTGGGCCAAAATATCAGGCGACAAAGGTGGCTTTTTTGATGCCGATCAGGAAAAAACAGCCAAAGACAGAGCTTATTCCATGTTGCAGCGTATCAGAGATAATCCCGGACCCATCGCCCAAAAATCCATCAAACTTAGGGAAAAACTTCCCTACTATTGGCTGTCCGAGGAAGACAATCTTATTTTATGCGGCAAAATAGATTGGCTGGGTTACGATTCGGAGACTGACTCTGTCAGTATTCTGGATTTCAAAACCGGTAAGTATGACGAAGATCCCAATTCATTGCAACTACCCATCTACCTGCTTTTAGCCGGTCATAGCCAAAGTCGTCCGGTTTCCAAAGCCTACTACTGGTACCTTGACCGCGACGACGCTCCTCAGCAAATACCTCTGCCTGACACGGTGTCTGCCGAAAAACAAATCCTTACTTTGGGTAAAAAAATCGCCCTAGCTAGAAAACTTAACCATTTCAATTGCCATCAAATTGACGGCTGCAGAGCCTGTTTGCCTTTAGAGACCGTAGTCAAAGGCCAGGCCAAATTGGTAGGATTAAATGACTACGGAGCCGAAGTTTATGTACTTCCTTAAAAAAATATTGGGTTTTTTGCTTTTGATTTCAGTCTTCTATGTTTTTTATTCAGTTCCCCGGTCCGGACTGGTCAGGCAGACAATTCAGATTTCCGGAACCGGGTCCATGTTTCCCACTTTTCCCAAAGGTACCGGTACCGATTCAGCTCAGCTGGTAACTCAAACGGTAGCCTCGCCTTCCATGCACCCGTACCCGGGTAAAATTACCCTGTTTGGTAAGGAACTTTATTCATACCAAATCAAAAGGGGAGACATCGTTAGTTTCTCCAACCCCCAGACTGATACTATCTCAAAAAGGGAGTCGCAGGAGCCGGTGGGTTTTGTTAAGCGCGTAGTCGGCATTCCCGGCGATCAATTAGAAATAAAGGACGGTTTTTTATGGATAAATGGTCAGCGACAGTTAGAAAACTACATTGCTTCCCCCAGATCCACTTTTGGCGGTGAATTTCTTGCCGACTGCCATGCTTTAACTCTTCCTGAAAATTCATTTTTTGTCATGGGAGACAACCGCAAGGGTAGTAATGACTCCCGTCATGAAGTGGGTCTGGTTCTGGAGTCAGATATCGATGCCGTATTGCCGTACCCGGAACAAAAATCGTATTTCCACCTTTGGCGCGACGCCTCGCACGATGATCAACTGGCCAATCTTCCTTTATTGGATTCGCAGAAGTATCTGGAACTATTGAATCAAAAGCGCAAAGACAATGGTTTACCGGCGCTCAAGTATCAAAAAAAGCTTGAATTATCGGCCAAAAAAAGAGCAGACATCATCCTGAAATACAACGATTTTTCCTTTGAGGCCACCAAAAGCGGCTATACCATGGCCAAGGCCATGAATGATGTTGGTTACTCAAATATAGTCTGGGGTGAAGCCCCCACCACCGGCTATTACGACGCCCAGGAACTGATCGAAAACTATTTCCAATTCCCTGATTCCAAAAAATTCCTGTTGCAAAAAGATTTTCAGGAAACGGGCATCGCAGTGGTCATGGGCAAAATCAACAATTGTCCGGTTCAGGTCGTAGTCCAGCATCTGGCCGGATACGTCCCGCCGAATTATGATCAAAAATTGATCGCCAGTTGGCAAAGCGCTTTAGATAATCTCAGAACCATCAGACCCGGATGGGACGTAGCCAAAAAATACCCTGACTTTTATAATGCTCACAAATCTGATTTAGACGAAATCCTCAGAATCATAGATTTACGTATCAGTCGTCTTGAAACCATAGTCGCCAAAATGCAGTCCAATCGGTGGCTGACCGATGCCGAAGAGGTCTGGGTCAAAGAAGACGTCAGTCTGGGTAAGCAGCTAGAGTCACTAGCTCAAAAACTCAACGCCCAGTAAAACTGCAGCTATTTCACTTCACCCGTTATTTTCGCAGCCTCTAAAAACTTTTCCTTATACATTTTTTTCTCTGGCAAAGTGAACAAAGACAACACTGTAAATTCAATTGTTGTTTTTTGTTCTTTGCATATGGTTGAATTGGCTACGCCGTAGCCGTAGAAGTTCCATTCTGAATCCACCATTAACATGGCAATATGCAAGGGAAACGACCTTTCTCTGTCTTTAACAACCGAATAAACTCCCCCGACTTTCAGCGTTGATATGGGAAAGCTCTTTGGCAATCCCAACAATGTGTTTAGTTCGGTCATGTATCCCATATCTGTTACAGCGGGTAGAGAACTCCATTGTACCTCAAAAACTTACCGTTGTATTCTTCTTTCCATGCCTGAGTAATTTCCACTATCCTCTCAGCCTGAACAGATGGATCATCATTTCCGCCGGGGTTCATATCGGTTTTGATCCCACCTGGATGAACAGAAAAGGTTTTAACATTTTCTGGCAAATCCCAGGTACTGCAATGTGTAAGCATATTTAGAGCTGTTTTACTCGCCCTGTAGCCATAATTTCCGATTGGGTTCGGATATTCATCCTGATATGACCCTCTTCCGCTGGAGATATTAATCACAAAGCAGGGCTTAGAAATAAGTAAATGCAAAAACTTCTGAGTCACGATTAACGGCGAAATGCTATTAACATTAAACATTTTCAGCAGCATGCTTCGATCCAAGTCTTTAAGATTGCAAACTAGCTCTTTGTGATTATCTGTAGCTGAATCCTTACTTACTCCAGCGTTATTTATCAACAGATCGATGTTAGGTACAATCTCGGAAATTTTTGCCACGGCTGCATCAATAGACATATCGTCACATACATCAATTTTCACCCATTTAATCGAATCGGTATCTGCATGCTCAGAGGTTAAGTTTCTGGCTCCTGCAAATACCAGATAGCCCTGTCCTGACAAATACTTCACAAAACCCATCCCCAGACCTCTGTTTGCTCCGGTAATAAATGCCGTTTTAAGTAGAGTTTTGGGATGATTATTTTTCATTGTTTGACGTATATTATCACTCTTTCCTCACCGCAGACAATCAATTTTTCCCCATCCACAATCACTTCTTCTCCATTTTTGAGCAGGTATAGCTTTTTCCCTTTGTAGTGCTCTTTTATCTGACTGTAAAAACTTTCGTCGTAATGAGGATAGATGTCAAAATCAACTAGTCCCAACCCAGGGATAACGCTGGCTCCAGGTTCTGTTTCCCCCACATACCATTCAGTCGTGCTCAGTCCCCTGGAGGTGATCATGCTTCCGGCGCTGGATCCCACATAAACACTAGTTTTAAGTAAAGTAGGTAATGCCTTATCCAGTTCACATCGCCTGATCCAGTACATCAAGTATCCGGGATAGCCTCCGGCAAACCAAAGTACATCTTTACCTTTTAGCTCTTCAATCACACTTGAATTCTTGTAATCCTCAAGTTGCACCGGTGTCACTTTGGCTCCGACAGTCTGAATCAGTTTCCAGGTAGCACTGTTCTCCTTCCAGTCCCCAAAGGACGTTTCTCCGTTGGCCGCCGTGGGAATATACGCAATGGTCTTATATTCAAATCCACCCAAAAACTCTTTCAGCTTAGCAATTGTATCCGGATGTTTGACCTCAGATGCCAAAAACAGTCTCATATTATTAATTATACTTGACCTTATTAAGAAAAATGGGGATTGAACTTACCGAGCAATTTTTCCTTTGACGAGTTGACCACACCCGGCTTGAATATCCAGACCCTTGCTACTAAATCTTTCAGTTTTAATTCCCAACTCATTTAATTTTGCTTCAAACAGATCAGCATCTGTGGCTGGCACAATAAGTTCAGCTTTGCTGGAATTTAGATCCGATATTTTTAAAACTAGACCTGGCCTGTTTCTTAACAATTCACTCAATTTCTTCACATCAGCATCGCTGTTATTAAAACCGGCCATCAGCACATAATTTAATTTCACATCGGTGAGAGTTGTATCAGAAAAATAAGCAGCAGCATCAACTGTTGCTGCGATAGGTAAGGCATGGGGAATCAGTTGATGCCTTCGTTCATCGAAAGGACTGTGCAAAGAAACATGCAGCTTAATTGGAATAGGATAGTTACCTGAAGCAATCTCGTCTGCTAGTTTTTTGATACTCAAAAGATCAATCCCTATTGTCGATATGGTAGCCCGCGATTGTGGATATTTCATGCCCAACATCAAAACAGACTCTTTCACTGCTGGTAAATTCGCAAACGGTTCACCCATACCCATGTAAGAAAGAACTTTTCCGATCGACGCCAAGGGAGCCGGGACCATATCAAAACCATTAACTGCCTGATCAACTATTTCTTGCGGGCTTAAATTTCTAAGCACTCTTTGAGATCTTCCGGGGTAATACTCATAAGGCTCACCGGACCTACAAAAGTCACATCCCATCCCACAGCCTATTTGTATAGACAGACAGACAATGGATTCACCCTTCACTTCGTATCTTCCCGTCTCAATGGTAGCAAATCCTTCCTTCTGGGTTATTTGGATTAACTTAGCTGAAGATCCATCAGTCGAACGTAACACTGCATCCACTTTCACGCTTCGACCAGAATCAACCTGGTTGTTCTCCTTTGACATTTGTTAGCAGGATTGTAGCATTCACGATCAAATTAACAACAATTGCGTAACTTCGATTTGCCTTAGAGCCAAATCATTATTATATCCGTCACAACTATAAGCGTTTATTAAATAGCCAAGATGGTGTCTACCAATGATTTCGTTGTCACTTCCTGTTGACCATCGGGATTTGGAATGATCTTATGTGACTTCGATTTACATACTTCATACAGTTTCATTTCCTGTTCGTCGCGTTTGGTGTATTCGTTTATATCGTAACTATCACCATCGCGCTTCATTCTTCGGCCTTCGATGGTTGCCTGGTCTGTATCAATCAATATTACGGTTGTGGATTGTTTTAATACCTCAGCTATTTCGGTCGAAAATGTTCTTTCAAAAAACTGGCCACCAGCTACATCAGCTGCCCTACTGACCTCAATTCTCCAGATTAACGTCTCTCCTTTTAGCACTCTTAGTAACTCCTTTTTGGAAGTGGCCTTGTGAGTAGTTCCGGTGGCAACCGGCTCTTCTACAAATTCCTGAGACTTGTGCATGGCCATCATCTCTTCGTGGGTCACAAAGTAATGATCTCTGCCGTGAACCTCTCCCTCCCGGGGCTTCCTGCTGGCATGGGTGACTACTTTAGCTATCCCCGAAGAAACTATTTTTTCATGAGCCATAACCTTCTCAAGTACAGAATCCTTTCCAGACCCAGATCTGCCGGTAACTACAATGATTTTGCCAATTTTTTGCATAGTACTTAAAACAATGATCTGATTTTAAGCCCTGATCCCGGGTAATGTCGACTGGATAGACTCGTTAATCTTCCACTTTGGCGGATAAAAAAGCTCCATTTTCTTACTAACCGGATTGTATAACGTCTTTATTCGGACTCTATTGCTTTTCAGTTCTGGAAATTTTACTCGGGCATACTTATCGGTTTCACAAAACCATCCCTGGCAATCAATCGCATGCATTGGTCTTCCAAAAAGACTTTTGAAGGTTAGTCCCAGTCTTTTAAATTCTTTGTCCTGGTTTTCTACAATAAATTGAATCATGTATTCATAACTTTTACCTTCAAGATCTACAAAACACTTATTAATACCCCTGATAGCCCCCGGTCCGGCAACCGTAAAATCATTTTCGTCGAAGTCAAAGACTTCCGAGTAGTTAAAATCAATGGCGATTTGGTAAGCCATAAAGTTACCGATTAGAGGAAGAGTCCTCAACTTTTCAAAAAGCTCTTTCAAACTTCTGGACCTTATCAATTCAGCCGAAAAAGTACCATTTTTAAACACTTTTCTCAAAAGCGCCAGATGATTTTGGTGTTTTTTCTCAAATCCAAAAGACTTATTTGCGCAAAGAATAAATGCATTTCCATAGATAACCCCGTTTCTGGCCTTGATCGAATCTAACGCTTTGGCGTATTTATCAACGTCAAAAGTTTTAAGTTGAATTGCACCGAGGAGCATTTCCAGCTCAATCCAGGTTTCAATTTTATTTAACAACCTGAAAAGCAGTATCCTAAACAGGATATTTTCGGAGGAATAAACTTGCTTGTAAATAACATCTTTGATTAAAAATTGAGACACCCTGTCGCTGGCTCGGTAAACATTACAAAATTTGTAATTCTGATAAATTGGATCAGCCGTGAATGGCGCAGGAGAATTTAGGATTTTTTTAAAAAATATTTCCTGCCGTTCGGCGGCCGTTCTCCAGTAAGTGTTGTAAACCTCCTCGCGAATCTTCATTTCAGATTACAACTCTTTTCACAGACTCGGCGATATGAACGATCAGTTCATAGGGGATAGCATTAGCCTTATTGGCTGAATTCCCCAGCGAGTTCTTGTCTTCTGGGTGAGCCGAATAAATAATCACTTTTTCACCAGTTTTGGGTTTGTCTAATTCCGTTATGTCGACAACCGTCATATTCATGGATACTCGACCGACAATTGGAAAGAACTTGTCTCTAATTTTTACAAAACCATTATTTGATAACCGTCTATCAACTCCTTCGTAATATCCGGCCGGAAGAAGACCTAAAACAGAGTCTCTTTTTAGCTTATGAGTGCAACTATATCCTACAACCGCTCCTTTCTGCACGTGTTTGACCTGAACTAGCCTCGAAACAAATTCAAGTGCCGGCTGTAACTCAAGATTTTTTCTATACTTGTCGACCTTGTCGAGTGGGCTTATCCCAAAGTGTGCTATCCCAGCCCGGATCATGTTAAATTCAGGATTCTGAATTTTATATGCCCCTCCAGATGCAGAAATATGTCTCCACGTTGGATTAATGCCACTTTTTTTCATTATTTCCCAGGCTTTTCCGAACTGCTCAATCTGGTGCTGGTTAAACCTCTCATCCTTGGAATTGTCAGCATCTGCCAAATGCGAGCACAAACCCACGATCTTCAGATTTTTAAATTTATTCATCTCAGTTAAAAAATTCTGAAGATTTTCTATCTGTACACCTTCTCGGTTCATTCCCGTATCTATAAAAATATGGACATTACATCCAGGTTGGTATCGATTAAGTGTTTTTGCTACATCAAGGTCGAACACCACAACATCAAACGGAATTCGCTTAACCGTAAAATTAATCGAATCAGTATAACCCATAACCAGGATTCTTGTTTTAACCTTCATCTTTAACAGTTCATAGGCTTCGAACAAGCTATCTACCACCAAAAAAGGACAACCCATAGAATCAAAAACTGATGCGATCTCGATCAACCCGTGCCCATAGGCATTACTTTTTAAAACAGGACAAATCTTGGCTTCAGGGTGGATTTTACACAATGCATTATGATTTTGAAGGATAGCATTCCTAGAAACAAACACTGTATTCAATTGTCGGTATGACTTTCTCTTGAACAAGTCCAATGTAAAAATCATTTTAGGATTATCAAACATTCAGCCTTGCCATATTTGTGATCTGGATACCACAATCGGCTCAAACATATTTGATCTTGATGACTATATCAAATCATATCTACCTGAGCAATCTGTCGGCAATTTACAACAGCGGTTAAAAAAATCATTTGCCATTACGGCAGTCCTGAGTTAACCGTGCAACTCTTCGAATTTGAAAACAATCTCAAGTCCACAAATTTCAGTTTGCCTCGGAGAATTTTGGTATCCGACCAATCCACACCTATAATCAACATATGCCATGGCAAATTTATCTTCTCGTAAGTATCGTCCTAATTTCATTTAACGGTTTGTTTCATCGTAGTTTATTGAAAGATGATAATTCAAGTCCTCAGGCCCAAACGATTGCTTTTCTGGGTCTTGGAGGGATCATTGCGGTGGTTGTTGCTCTGCTCCAGGGTAAGTTGAATCTATTCTTTGCACCGGAGCTTACTTTAAATTTTTTGCTCCTGGCTTTACTTTTAACACCCGCATATTTACTCAGGTATCGGGCATTTCAACTCATAGGGGCGTCTGAAGTCGTCATGTTTTCGGTAACTGGCCGCCTATGGAATGTATTTGGAGCATATGTTTTTCTTCACGAAGCGATTACTGTCAAAATTATTATTGGAGCATTTTTGATTCTTTTTGGGGCTATGTTAACTCGCTTTGAAAAAAGGCAATTCATCATTAATAAAGGCATTGTATTAGTATTGATATCTGCTTTTCTGTTCGGAATTGGTGATATTAATGGTTTCTATATTTTAAAAACTTATGATTCAACTAATTTTCTTATTTATTCAGAGCTAATCCCGGTTGTAGTCCTATTATTTTTACAACCGAAAGTTATTCAAAAGCTAAAATATTATTTTCACAAAGATAAAGCCATCAAGGTCACCCTCCTTAGCCTTTGTGACGCTTTTGGCATGCTCGCTCTTTATCTTGCATATCAAGCCGGTGGCAATGCATCGATAATTGGTCCACTTAGAGCAACAAGCGTTGTAGTTACAACTGTTCTGGCAATATTAATACTCAGGGAGCGAAACAACGTTCCAAACAAATTAATCGGCTCTGTAATTGCAGTGATTGGTGTTGCTCTTCTTTTATAGAAAGAAACGCACAGTGCCGATTCAGATTGCCCGTCAAAACGATTCCAGACTATCACCAATTAATTAAGCTTTGGCCTGTTTTTGACCATGTAAATGTTTCAACTTCTGAGCCGTCTCATTAAACAATTTCGGCATTCCGTGTATTCCGGGATTTCCCAGTAACACCTTGACATATCGCTCCACCGCTAACATCCCCCTTTCACCCGACAATCTATGCCCTCGTCTTATCCGAAGAAAACTCAGTTCTTCAGGCAGTTCCGGTCCAAAATCCCCAAAATACCAGAATAAACTAGCCACCAACACATTCAATCCGCTCAAGTCTATGTCCATTAATCGTTGTAATTCAATCTGGGTTCGATTTTGAACATGGTGCGGTGAAACATGCTGGATGTAAGCTTTCCCAGTAGGTTCGTAAAAATTATCACCCATCCATCGGCGACTATCATTTGACACAAAGTTGGGTTTTTTCAGATAAAATCGTGGATCATGGAAATATTCACCAAAGGTTAATATCTCGGCTACATACATAACGTAGACCAATCTCTGTCCCCTAAACGATAATCCTACAATCAAGTCATTCTCCTCAGCAGTTCGACGGATAACCGGCTTGCATACACCCAAAGTCAGGTTGTTCCACCATGGGTTAGGAGCTTTGCCGCTATCGTGGGGGATAATATAGCTGATACACTGTTTCTCTCTCACCGCGCCAATTATAAACTTAAATCTCAAATCTAGAGCTGGTTTATAAAAAACTTTGGCCTGATTTTCAGCTAAGTTGCCAATGATTACTTTCAAGTGCATCTAAGTTAGCCACCTGACCAACTACTGATCCTTTTTAGTAGCATCTCTTTTTTTGCGTTTTCTTTTGGTAGTTTTTTTCTCAGATTCAACCTGACCTGACGAAGCGGGAGCAAAAACTAAATCGCTTGCGGGAGGAGCGTAGTTAGGATCTCCAATCCACAAGTCCGCTTTATTAGGTGTTAATCCCCCCGCTATTGGAGCTCCTGGTTTAAATGGTACATTTTTTAACCTTTCTTGCATTCTTGTGACAATCTCAGACTCCGACAAACCCTTATTTTCAACCATATAACCAGTATACCATAGCGATAACAAACCCCATTGCTTTGTGAGCGGGATACGGGAGTCGAACCCGTTTCCTCACCTTGGGAAGGTGATGTTAAGCCGTTTAACTAATCCCGCGAACTTGAAGCTATTCTACCAAAAAATGTAGTATATTGGTTATCATTGAGTCAGAAATTATAGCCACCACACCATAATACTTACTATGTCCGACCAAGGGCAACCCGAAAATCCAGTTTCGAAAAACCAAGCCTTTAAAGCACTTGGTTTACTTACTTTGGCAGCCATTCTTGCAGCCTGTAGCCCTATCCCTTTTCCAGATCCAGAAAAAAACGAAGACTCGAGGGCTTTTGCGGTTGAAAGCACTGCAGTTGCCCTTGCCAACAATCCAGAAGAATACAATCAAAAATTAGAAGTCCTTAAAAACCTCGGCAATGACTACTGGCGCCGCTTCGTCCAGATCAAGTTCAGGTTTTCATCTCCGAGTGCCCCGACTGCCTTTGTGGATTGCGATGGCCAGGCATACATAGCAGAAATCGACGACGAAGGGTTTATGGTTTTAGTGACAGCAAATCACATTTCCATCCCCCCCAAGCTGTTAACGCTGCGTTATATCCGCCCCTGTCTCTAACTCAACCTCACTTAAAACCCGAAGAAGGTCAGATTAATGAGGACCTAGTCAGATCATTTGGTAAGTACTACGAATTGATAAACGCGGGTGACGATGTCGGAGTCATTGTCATGAAGGTTCCATCTGAGGTAAAAGATCTGCGATATCAACCGGCCACGGCAGTGGCACACCCGGGAGATCGTGTACACGGCTTTGTTTGGCAGCGAGGGGATGTCAGCGGTGGTTTTCCGATTGAAGGCCAGGTGGTAACCCCATCTTCTGACGAGCTTGCTGATTTTGGGGAATCAATTATTTTCATCGACGAGCGACAAACTACTCATGGCTCCAGCGGGGGGGTCGTTGTAAACGACTTTGGAGAGGTGATTGGGGTTATTCGTGGCTCGTCAAATTGGTCAGCTAATACTGTGGTTAACCCAATTCTCAATTATCTCCGGGTTTCAGATCAGATTCAAGCCGCCAAAGAGTCCTTAAAAAAGCTATATAGCCCCAATCCCTAAAAAGAAGAAATTTACTTACACCTGACGGTTAGTTTCCATCCCGGCTCAATCACTCTGGGGTTTTGCAGGTTGTTGTCAGTGGCTATTTTGGGCCACAAGTAACCATTTCCGCACACATTTTGGGCGATTTTCCATAGATTATCACCCTTAATTACAGTGTGGCTTACCTCCTGATACTCAATTGCCGGTAGGGTAATCTTGGTTCCCACTACGAGTAAGTCAGGATCCTTTACCACTCCCTTATTGGCTTCATAGACTTCGGTCCAGTCAAACCCGGTCCCATATGCTTTTTCAGCAATCTTCCACAGATTGTCACCCTTCTTAACGGTGTATTCAGTTGGTAAGCCTTGACCAACCACTTCTTCCACTGTCATGGCTGCTTTTTGTTCAGCAGTAACTTCGGTGTTGATGGAAGATATCTGTTGTCTGTTGACCGACTTAAAGTATCCGATCAGTAAAATTGCCACCAACACAAATACCACCGCAGAAAGAAGATTTGTTAGACTGTCTTCGTTAATTTTTAAATTCTTTAAAAACTCTTTCACTAGTATCCTTCCGGGCAGAAGTTAACAGGATAATAATCCCCACCTACAAATTTTGCAAGAGCATGTATCGTATAATTCGAGGATGAACAAAGAAGATGCTGCCAAACAAATTAATGATGGGGGAGAACATAAATTCCTGATGTCTCAAAGCAGAGCGGTTCCTGTTGTGGTATTAAGACGCGCTCGTGAAAGCGAACTACGTCCCAAGGCTCACGAGCAACTTATTCCGATAATTATCGCTGGGGTATTTCATTCGGGGTGAAACAATCTTGGGTGGTTATTGCAAGGTCCGAAAAGGCGATATTTGGTATTGGGGTGAGTCAAGTTATCCCGTAACAGCAGCCACAGCAGAGCAGTTTTACAAGGCTATTCAAAAATATGGAATTACATTAATTGAAAATCCCTAGCTCACAAAGCAGGAAAAAACTTTCAGATTAATGTAAAATCAACCAGCGTGGGGTCGTAGCTCAGTCTGGTTAGAGCGCCACTCTGTCACAG